>JBPPMI010000273.1:0-6930 GCA_051305975.1 Solirubrobacterales bacterium | reverse complement strand
CCTTCTACCTCGACAGCCTAGGCCTGCTCACCCCCCGGACGGTGCTGGCCCACGGCGTCTGGCTCGACCAGGACGAGCTCGAACTGATCGGCGAGCGCGGTGCGACGGTCACCACCAACCCGGTCGCCAACATGAAGCTCGCGGTCGGCGGGGTGTTCCCCTACCCGGCCGCCGCCGAGGCCGGCGTGAACATGGCCCTCGGGACCGACGGCGCCGGTTCGAACAACTCGCTCGACCTGATGGCGGACCTCAAGCAGTTTGCCCTCGTCCAGCGGCACGCTTCCGGCAGCGCGGAAGCGATCCCGAAGGAAGAAGCGTGGGCCATCGCAACCGGTCGCCGCTCACCACTGACCGGCGATCCTGATCCACTTGCCGCCGGCAAACCGGCCGATTTCCTCCTGCTCGACCCGGACAGCCACGAACTGGCCCTCGGGGACCTCACTTCGAACCTCGTCTACACGGCCACGGGTTCGGTGGTCGAGACAACGGTGGTGGCAGGAAAGGTCCTGATGAAAGACCGGCAGGTAGAAGGAGCCGAAGAGGCAGTCGCAAAGGCCCGAGAGGCCGCAAAGCGACTGGGTCTCACTTAGCTTGCGCACGGCGCGGTCCGGGCAGCGCTCGGCCCGGGGACCGGCGGCGGGCACGGAAAAATAAGACGTGAGACGTAGGCTACCTGCGCTATTCACCGGTATCTCCGTCTCAGCGAACCGGCAGCGTTGGAGGCGAGTTCAGGTCGTGGCCGGGGGCCGCCCGCCCCTCGCGGCTAGAGGTAGCCCATGGGGTCCTGGGCGACCCCGCTGATTCGGACCTCGAAATGGAGGTGCGGGCCCGTGCTCGAACCTGTGTTGCCGGAGTAGCCGATTACCTGGCCCTGGTCGACGCTCTGTCCGGTGGCCACGCCCAGCTGGGACTGGTGGGCGTAACAGGTCGAGAGCGCGTCACCGTGGTCGATACAGGTGTAGTTGCCGTAGCCGCCGTTGTATGACGCCGAGATGACGGTGCCTCCCTTGGCCGCGCGGATCGGGGTGCCTTCGGGCACGGCGATGTCGATGCCCTCGTGGTAGGTCGAACCGACGCCACCGGGTGACGAGCGGCCGCCGAAGCCGGAGCTGAGGGTGCCGCTCACCGGCCAGATGAGGCCGGCCGCGCTCGGGGCGGCCATCGGGCCGACCGGCAGCGTGGTGAGGCCGGAGGCCGCGGCGATCTGCTCCTGGATCTTCGCCTGGAGGTCGGATTCGATCTCTTCCAGGGCCCCGAGGTGGCCGTCGATCCGGTCGACCGCGGCGGCACGTTCTCTGCGGGCCGCCATCAATTCGTTCTGCTGGGACTCGACGGCCTGGCGGGCGGTGGCGAGGTTCTGTTCCTCGGCCGCGATCTGGTCGCGTGATTCCTTGATCGTGTCCTTGGCCTTCTTCAGCCGGATGAAGATCGCCTGCTGTTCGTCCCGGAGTCCCCGGACGCGGCCGACGATGGTTTCGTCGCGGTCCTGGATCTGCTGGAGGTATTCCGACCGCTGGAGCAAGTCGCCGTAGTCCTTGGAGGTCAGCACGATCTCGGCCATGTCGGTGTCGCCCGACTGGTAGATCGCGACGAGCCGCTTCTTCAGGACCTCGAGGGAGCGCTTCAGGCGGGCGGCGAGGATCTTCAGTTCTTCGTAGGCGCTGTCGACTTCGGCCTCGGCCCGGTCGAGCTCGTCCTGCTTGGCTTCGAGGCGGATCTCGGCTTCGCGTTCCTCGGCGCGGAGTGCGGCAACCTGCGATTCGTAACCGTCGATCTGGCTGCTGAGGCCTTCGATCTCGTCGGAGAGGACGCCTTTCTTCTGGTTAGCCTGGTCGATCTTCCCCTGTGTCTCTTCGAGCTTCGCCTCTTCGTCAGCGGCCTCGGCGGGAATCCCGGCCCAGGCGGCGCCGACAATCACGATGAAAGCAAGGGCGACAAGGAAGCGGACCCTGGCGGGCCCGGCAATGAGGGGATTCAGCGAAGACACTCCGCAGAAGTGTAAGCACCTGCACATAAAGGGCATCGCCGGAGACGGCTCTGCACGAGACCTTGCCCCCGGTCGGTTTCACCCCGTCACCCGAGGCGCATAGGATCTCCCAAGTGCCCGACGTCTCCCGCTCCGCGGAGAACTCCAGCTCTTATGGCGCCGATGCCTCCCCGGTCCGTTACCGGGGAGTGACCAAGCGGTATCCGGGGGCGGAGGCCGACGCGGTACACGATCTGAATCTCGAGATCCCGGCCGGTGAGATCTGTGTCCTTGTCGGACCCTCCGGCTGCGGCAAGACCACCGCGATGCGCATGGTCAATCGCACCGTCGAGATGACCGAGGGCGACATCCTGATCGGTGACCGTTCGGTCAAGGACGGTGACGCCGCAAAGCTCCGGCGGGAGATCGGCTACGTCATCCAGCAGATCGGGCTGTTCCCCCACCGGACCATCGCCGAGAACATCGCCACCGTCCCCAAGCTCCTCGACTGGGACCGGAGCCGGGTCGACGAACGGGTGAAGAAGCTCCTCGAACTGATCGGCCTCGATCCCGAGTTCGCCGACCGTTACCCGAGCCAGCTCTCGGGCGGACAGCAGCAGCGGGTCGGAGTGGCTCGGGCCCTGGCGGTCGATCCGCCGGTGATGCTCATGGACGAGCCCTTCGGCGCGATCGACCCGATCAGCCGCGGCCGCCTGCAGAACGAGTTCCTCCGGCTCCAGGCCGACATCAGGAAGACCGTACTCTTCGTGACCCACGACGTCGACGAAGCGATCAAGATGGGCGATCGCATCGCGGTGATGCGGAAGGGCGGCGAAGTCGCCCAGTTCGCGACTCCGACCGAACTGCTGATGGAGCCCGCCGACGAGTTCGTCGAGGACTTCGTCGGCGCCGACCGCGCGCTGAAGCGACTCGCGCTGATGCGGGTCCATGACGTCGACCTCTGGAACGCGCCGGTCACCCAGGCCGGGCGCCGGAGCGACGACGTGCTGAACGAACTCAAGACCTCCGAGGTGCCGCATGCCGTCCTGGTGGACGGGGAGAACCGTCCGCTCGGCTGGCTCTCTACCCGCGACCTCGAATCCGAGACCGTCCCGGCCGAGCCGGATTCGACCGGTGTACCGATGATCGACGCCGACACGACCCTCCGCGACGGGCTGGCGACGCTGCTCGCCGGCGGTTCTCTCTATGGCACCGTGGTCGACGGCCGCGGCCACCTCACCGGAGTTCTGTCGGTCGAGATCATCTCCGACTTCCTCGCCTCCCCGGAAGCGGCGGAAGAGGCGATACCGGCCGTGGACAGGCCCCACGATGACTGACCTGATTCAGATCGCCGCGGTGGACGACGAGTTTTTCCGCGACCGGTCTGAAGGCGGCTGCATCCAGAACAACGAAATCTTCTGCCCGAGCTGGGTCGTCGACAATTACGACCGGTACGTCGACCCGACCGTTTCGCACCTCATCCTCGTCCTCGTCGCCGTGGCCGCCGGCTTCGCCATCGCGTTCACCCTCGCGCTCCTTGCCCACCGTCGGCGCTGGCTCGCCACGCCCTTCCTGGCCGCGACCGGAGTGCTCTACACGATCCCTTCGATCTCGTTCTTCTTCCTGCTCCTCCCGCTGACGGGGCGCGGTGCCGACACGGCGATCATCGCCCTCACCGCTTTCTCGCTCCAGATCATCTTTCGAAACGTCATCAACGGCCTGCGAAACGTTCCCACCGGGGTCACCGACGCCGCCCTTGGGGTCGGCCTCACCCCGAAACAGATGCTCTGGCGGGTCGAGATCCCCCTGGCGATGCCGGAGATCATCGCCGGGCTCCGCATCGCAACCGTCAGCACGGTCGCCCTGGCGACACTTGCCGTGTTCGCCAACGGTGGCGGACTCGGCGGCGAGATCATCGTCGGTTCCAACGTGACCTTCAAGACGGGCATCATCACCGCCGGTTCGATCGCCGTGGTGATGGCGATCCTCTTCGATGCGCTGATCCTGCTGCTGGGCCGGCTGCTGACTCCCTGGACCAGGGCGGCACAGTTGTGATCGGCCTCGCGGCAGCTCCGGTCGGAGCCCTCGGGCTCTTCGGCGACGCTTTCGACTTCGTGCTGAACGGCCGCACCGCGCAAACGGGCGACAACCTGGTCGGCGGGCCGGGCCCGATCTTCGACCTGGCGGTGAAGCAGGTCGAAGTCACCCTGCTGGCTCTCGGAGTGGCGATAATCCTGGCCCTGCCGGTCGGGCTAATCCTCGGGCACCGAGGCAAGGGCGAGTTCGTGGCGGTGACGGCCGGAAACGCCGGCCGGGCGATCCCCGAACTGGCCCTGATCGCTCTGATGGCGGCGGCCGTCGGCGTCGGCCTGTTCAACCTCGTCGTCGCACTGGCGATCCTCGGGATCCCGCCGATCCTCACCAACACCTTCGTCGGCATCCGTCAGGTCGACCGGTCGTCGGTCGAGGCGGCTAAGGGGATGGGCATGACCAGCAGCGAGATCATCCGGAAAGTCGAACTGCCACTCGCGATCCCGACGATCATGGGTGGCGTGAGGACAGCTTCGATCAACATCATCGCCACCGCGACCATCGCGCCTCTCGCGGGGGTTCTCACCCTCGGCGACCTGATCATCAGCCGGAACGTCTACGGCGACGCCGGCGTCCTCGCGGGAGCCGTCCTGGTCGCCCTGCTCGCCCTCTCCCTCGAGCTGGCCCTCTCCGGTGTCCAATGGGCGCTCACCTCGAAGGGCCTGAAACTACAGCGCGCCTGAACCGACCTGCCACGATTCACACTCGTCCCACAAAACGAAACAGGAGACACACCAGTCACATGAAACTCAAATACCTAATGGTGCTCGCGATGATCTGCGCGCTCTCGGTCGGCCTTGTGGCCTGCGGAGACGATGACAGTGATGACTCGAGTTCGAGTTCTGATTCAACCACCGGCAACCTGATCGAGTCCAACGCCGAGAACGAAGGGGTGAAGCTGAAGATCGGTTCCAAGAACTTCACGGAGCAGATCGTGCTCGGTGAGATCTACGCCCAGGGCCTCGAAGCCGCGGGTTACGACGTCGACACCGACCTCAATCTCGGTTCCGAGACGGTCGCCCTCCAGGCGCTGAAGGCCGGTGAGATCTCGGGTTACCCCGAGTACGTGAGCACGGCCCTTACGTCGTTCTACGACACGGCCCCCGAAGACGTTCCGACCGAATCGAACGAGGCGTTCGACAAGGTCGTGAGCGAGGTCGAGAAGGACGGACTGGTGGCACTGCCGCCGACGCCCTTCCAGAGCGCCAACGCGGTCGGGCTCCTGACCAGCAAGGCCGACGAGCTCGGGGTCAAGACGATCTCCGACCTCGAAGGCAAAAGCGAGGACCTCAAGCTGTACGGCTCCCCCGAGTGCCGCCAGCGGGTCGACTGTCTCGTCGGTCTCGAGGACAACTACGGCCTCGACTTCGCGTCGTTCACGCCGGTCGACATCGGCCTGCGGTACGAGGTGCTCGACAAGGGTCAGGCCGACCTCTCGATCGTGTTCACGACCGACGCCCAGCTCGGCGTCTCGGACGAGTACACGATCCTCGAGGACGACCAGCAGCTGTTGCCCGCGGGCAACGTCGTCTTCCTGACCGAGCAGAAGACGATCGACCAGGCCGGTCCCGACTACGCGAAGACCATCGAGGAAGTCCAGTCCGGACTGACCGAGAAGGTCATGCAGGAACTCGACGCGCGGGTCGACATCGACAAGGAGACGCCGGAAGCGGTCGCCGCCGACTACCTGAAGTCGGCCGGTTACACCGAGTAACCGATCCCGGCACCTGAACGACGAACGGCCACCCGGGAGGGTGGCCGTTCTTCGTACTGCGACAGGATCTCTCAGCCGTTCCTGTAGGTCGCCTTGTCCGGCTCGATCTTCACGATGATCCGCTCCTCGCCCGGCTGGCGGAAGGGGTACGAGTCTTCGTCGAGGTAACGCTTGGCGAGCGCATCGACGTCTTCATCAGCACCTTCCTCGGTCATCTCCACGACCTTGCCCTGGATCACCAGCGGCACGTACGGGTTCTCGGCGTCGACGATCGAGATTGCCACCCGAGGGTCACGCTTCAGGTTCTTCTCCTTGAGGCGGCCCTTGGCGGTGTTGAAGGTGACGATGTCTCCTTCGCGGCCGACCCAGACCGGCGTCACCTGGGGAGACCCGTCCTCCATCAGGGTCGCCACGTGGGCGAAGTGCTGCCCTTCGAGAAGGTGGGTTGCTTCATCCGGGATTTCTGCCATGGGCTTCTCCGTTCGGTGGGGCTTTTCAGGGGTACCAGTTCGCAGTCAAACTTACCCAAACCAGTCCGCCGGTCAAAACGTTCAGCGTCCGATGTGGAAACCGATGAGCCGCGGGACGTTGGCGATCACGGAGTCGATGGTCCCCGGTCGGCGACCTTCGGCCTCCGCGGCTTCCTTTCGTCCGATCGCGCCGCGGATGACCGTCCCGCCCAGCCAGCGGAACGGCTCGGGCGGCACTTTGGTCAAGGCGGATGCGGGCTCCAGGATCGCCAGCGAGGAATACCGGTCGTCGATTTCGAGCACATCGGATGCCAGACAGCGGCCGATCATCTGGGAAGGGCCCACCCCGTTTCCCGTGTAGCCGAACGCGGCGAACGCCCGGCCCGACGGCAGCCTGACGGCATGCGGCAGGTGTGTTGCCGAAGCGTCGATCGGCCCGCCCCAGGCGTATTCGAGCTCGCGTCCGGCGAGGCCCGGGAAGTACTCGAGCAGGTTCCGGCCCACCTGCTCCACCACCTCGGCGTCGAGCTCGGCCCGGCCGCGGCGGCGGCCCGCGGCCGCGATCCGACCCCCGCCCCAGCCGAAAGCGATGCGGCCGTCGGGCGTCGTCCGGAAGTAAGTCAGCAGGGCGCGGCAGTCGCTGATCGCCTCTCCCCCCGTCCAGCCGATCTCTTCGATCAGCTCGGGGA
>JBPPMI010000272.1:0-2300 GCA_051305975.1 Solirubrobacterales bacterium | reverse complement strand
CCCCCTGCGACTCCGACGCCCCCGGTGACACCGCCGAGCGGCGGCCTGGGCACCGGGGGAGTCGGAGTCGCAGGGGGTGTGGGGGTCGGAGTGTTGGTGCCCGGGTCGGGACCGGTTCCGGGAGTGTCAGTGGCTTCGGCGCTTTCTTCGTCTTCGTTGTTCTTCTCGTCGTTACCGGTCTCTGCGTCGATGGCTTCGTCTTCGCTGTCGTCGTAATCGCTCGAGGTGCCGGCGGACACGGTGTAGTTGCCGCCGAAGCTGCTCCAGTCCATCGCTTCGGCTGGCACCGTGAAGGACTCGCAGGGCACAGCCGCGTTGGTGTAGAAGCTGTTCCAGATGCTGGCCGGGGTCTCACCACCCGAGATGCCGGTGCTGATCGAGTTCGACTCCGGGTAGCCGACCCAGGTCGCGGTGGCGAGGTTCGGCTGGTAACCGACGAACCAGGCGTCGATGAAGTTGTCGGTGGTCCCGGTCTTGCCGGCCTGACCGGAGCAGCCCGTGTAGGCGCCCGTGCCGGTGCCGCCGGTGATGTTGCCGTTGAGGATCTTGGTCACCTCGTAGGCGGCGGGCTCGGACATCACGCGGACCGGCTTCGCCTGCGAGGGCTTGTCTTCGTCGCCGTCGGGGAAGGTGACCTTCTTGATCGCGGTCGCATCATGCCTCAGGCCTCCCGCGGCCAGCGTCGAGTACGCGCCCGCCATCTCGAGGGGCGAGACGCCGATCTTCAGACCACCGAGGGTCTCTGCCGGGTAGCCGTCGAGGTGCGTCTTCACGCCGAGGGCCTTGGCCATTTCGGCGACCTTGTCCGGGCCGACGTCGAGCGCCAGCTGGGCGAAGACCGAGTTGTCCGACGCGAGCGTGGCCTGGGCGACGCTGGTCGTGCCGGCGTACGAGTCCGAGTAGGTCGAGACCTCCCAGTGGCCGTAGACCGGGTCGTCGATGTTCAGCGGCTTCGACTCGTAATAGGTGGTGTTCGGATCCATCCCCTCGTTGATCGCGGCAGCGAGGGTGAAGGTCTTGAAGGTCGAGCCGGGCTGCCGCTTGCCCTGGGCGGCCAGGTTGTACTGGTTGTCGTCGTACGAAGCGGTGGAGACCATCGCCTTGACCTCGCCGGTCGTCGGCTCGATCGCGACCAGCGCACCGGAAGGACCACCGGGATAGAGGTTGGCCGAAAGCGCCGCGAGGCCCGCCTCCTGCATCGCGGGCTCGATCGTCGTGAAGACCTTGAGGCCGCCACGACGGACGGTATTGACGCCGTACTTCTTGATCAGTTCCGATTCGACGTAATCGAAGAAGAACGGCTCTTCACGGTCGAACAGGCCCTCCTTGGGGTTGAGCTGCATCCCCGCCTGCTTCGCGGAGTTCGCGCGGTCCTGGGTGATGTAGCCGTTCGAGGCCATCGAATCGAGGACCTCATTGCGGCGTTCACGGGCGCCACGCGGATTCTGGAAGGGGTTGTAGTCGGTCGGTGCCTGCGGCAGCCCGGCCAGGAGGGCCGCCTGCGGAAGGGTCAGCTTCTCCGGCTTGGTCGAGAAGTAGACCCGGGCGGCGGCGTCGACGCCGATCGCGGTGCGGCCTTCGTTCGTGCCGTACGGGGCGGTGTTCAGGTACGACTCGAGGATCTGCTTCTTGGAGTGGTCCTTCTCGTAGTCGATCGCCATCTGGGCCTCGACGATCTTCCGTTCGAAGTCCCGCTTGGGGTTGGTGATGTAGAGGTTGCGCATCAGCTGCATCGTCAGGGTCGATGCGCCCTCGGAGATCTCACCGGACTCGAGGTTCTTGGTTGCGGCGCGGGCGACACCTTCGATGTCCACACCATTGTGGTCGTAGAAGCGCTCGTCCTCGATCGCGATGGTCGCTTCCTGAACGCTCTTCGGGATCTTGTCGAGGTCGACCGGGGTGCGGACCTCGTCGGAATCGATCAGACCGAGCCTGGAACCGTCACCGGCGTAGATGACCGAGTTCTGGCCCTTGTCGATCGGCTTCAGGCGGGCCACGTCCGGGGCGTCACTGGCGATGCTTAAGACCCAGCCACCGGCTGCAAGCACAGCGGTAAGCAGCAATCCTCCGACTACCGCAGCAGTCGCGACAATCTTCTTTCGCGGACCACTCTGGCGTCGGCGCACACGTCTCTGGCGCCTGGTCATGGTTAAAAGAGTACCGAGGCCAAGGTTTGCGCCGGGTAAAGAGGTCAAAAGCGACCCCCGAATTGCATGACTGGCAGTGAAATGTCTCGCTGAGAGAGACATTTCACTGCCAGTTCGTGAGAATGCCCGGACCTGATGGAAGCGACCCTCCCC
>JBPPMI010000271.1:0-18204 GCA_051305975.1 Solirubrobacterales bacterium | reverse complement strand
GTCGCCGACCTGCGGGACCTGCTGCCGGCAGCCGAGCCGGATCGGTCGCTCGATGACTGGGGCCGGTCGGAAGACATGGTCTCGCGGCTCGAGCCACTGCTCAACTTCTACTACCGCTACTGGTTCCGCGTCGAGACCGAAGGCATCGAGAACGTCCCCGCCGACAGCGGTGCCCTGCTCGTCGCCAACCATTCGGGGGCGCTCCCCCCTGATGCCCCGATGATCATGCAGGCGATCCGCAACGAACACACTTCACCCCGGCCGCTCTACATGCTCGGCGAGCACTGGTTCAAGGGTTATCCGGGCGTCTCGATGATCATCAACAAGATGGGAGTCGTCCCGGCGCACCGCGAGAACGCCCAGCGGCTCCTCAAGGACGAAGGACGACTCGCGATCGTCTTTCCCGAAGGCCAGAAGGGGTCACGCAAGGTCTACTGGCAGCGGTACCGGCTACGGCGCTTCGGTCGTGGCGGCTTCGTTCGCACCGCGATCCGGGCACAGGTGCCGATCGTTCCGATCGCCGTGGTCGGGGCGGAAGAAGCGATGCCGATCTTCGCCCACATGCGAACCCTCCAGAAGCTGAGCGGGCTCATCTACTTCCCGATCACCCCGTCGTTCCCCCACTTCGGTCTCGCGGCACCGCTCCTCTACATGCCGGCCAAGTTCAAGATCCGTTTCATGGAACCGGTCGACATGAGCCGGTATCCACCGGAGACAGCCGACGACCCGGCCGAGATCCAGAAGATCTCGGAGCGCATCAGGGCACGGATTCAGCACCAGCTCGACGACATGATCGGCCAGCGCCAGTCGGTGTGGATGGGCTGACGCCACCCGGTCGGATACATTGCTGTGCGTGAGGGGATCACTGCTCTGCATCACAGCAGTACTGGCCGCGGGATTCGCGCTGTCCGCCTGCGGCTCCGAAACCCGCACGAACGATCCTCGTCCACCGGTCCCGCCCGTACTCAGCGTCTCGATCGCCGATGACGCGATCGAGGTCTCGCCCAGGGCTCTCGGGGTCCCCGGCAGGGTTCCGGTCAACATCACCCAGAACCGGAACGCCACCTTCAACCAGGCCAACCCGAAGGCCCCGCTCGTCGCACAAGTTGCGATTTCGAACCTCACCAACCGGAACACCAGGATGATCATCGAAGGGCCGGTCGACCGCTCCGAGCGGCTGACCAGCTCCGGATCGGGGTCCTTCCAGGCGTCGTTGCCGACCGGCACCTACCGCATCAGCTCACCGGCCAGTTCCGCCACGGCACGTTTCGCGGTCGGGCCCAGCCGAGTCTCGGCTTCCGGCGACCTCCTGACGCCGTAGGGTCGCGCCGCCCTGATCCCGCGCAGCGTGGATCAAGACGTCTATGGCGACCAAAGAGGCGCGCCCCGTTCCCTGTGTGTTCTCCACGTGTCACCTGAGCGCCTAGAGCACGCTTGCGAATGTAGGATGCGCTGACCCTTCCAAGAACCCGAGAGGAGCGAAGTGCCACTAGACCTCGCTGATGTGACCAAGGTAGACGTAGAGCCCGGAACACTCCCCGAAACGATGTCCGCATGGGTCATCCGCGAAGAGACCATGGGTGAGCCCAAGGACGCTTTCAAGCTCGAAGAGATCGGGACCCCGCAGCCGGGTGCTTTCGAAGTCATCGTGCGCGTGATGGCGGCCGGAGTCAACTTCAACAATGTCTGGGCCGCGCTCGGTGAGCCCGTTTCCGTCTTCGGTTACGGCGACCATCCCGAGTACGGGCACCACATCGGTGGTTCCGACGCTTCCGGCATCGTCTGGGCCGTCGGCGAAGGCGTGACCCGCTGGAAGGTAGGCGACGAAGTCGTCGTCCACTGCAACCAGGCCTCCTACGAGGACGTCGAAGTCCACGGACTCGACCCGATGGCCGCTCCGAGCCAGCGAATCTGGGGATACGAGACCACCTGGGGATCGTTCGCCCAGTACACGAAGGTCCAGGCCCAGCAGCTGCTCGCGAAGCCGAAGAACCTCTCCTGGGCCGAATCCGCCTCGTACGGCCTCACCTACTTCACCGCCTACCGCATGCTCATGGACCAGGCGAAGATCCAGCCGGGCCACAACGTGCTGATCTGGGGAGCCGCCGGCGGTCTCGGCGTCTTCGCGGTACAGCTCTGCAAGGCCGCCGGCGCCAACGCCATCGGCGTCGTCTCTTCCGACGAGAAGGGCGAACTCGTCAAGCAGCTCGGCGCAGTCGACTACATCAACCGGAACGAGTTCTCCGGGATGATGCGGACCGGTGACGAAGACAAGGACGAAGAGAAGGCGCGCTTCAAGGTTTCCCGCGAATTCGCCAAGAAGGTCAAGGGAATCTTCGGTGACGCACCCGACGTCGTCTTCGAGCACGTCGGCAAGGCCACCTTCCCGACCTCGGTCTTCGTCGTGAAGCCGTTCGGTAAGGTCGTCATCTGTGGCGCCACCTCGGGCTATACGCTCGATTTCGATGTGCGTTACCTGTGGATGCGCCAGAAGCAGATCATCGGCTCGCACTTCGCTAACGCCTACGAATGCATGAAGGCGAACCAGCTGATGGCCGAAGGCAAGGTCAGCCCGGTGCTCTGGAAGACGATGGAGTACGACGGTGTGGCCGACGCCCACCAGATGCTCCACGAGAACCAGCACCAGGGCAAGATCGCGATCCTGGTCGGCGCAAAGGACGAAAACGAAGGCCGCGAAGTCGAAGGTGGCGGAGCGATCCGCGCCGAAGTCGGCGCTTACCCGGTAAGGAGCAGAAGGCATGGCTGACTACATTTCCGAGATCAACTGGCACGTCACTCCCTTCCGGGAGCAGCGCTGGCTCGATCTGTGGGAGCCGGCCGCGGCCAAGGCGAAGAACTACGGCGCCGAGCGGTGGGAGATCTACCGCTCGGTCGACGACCCGCTGATCTTCCGTCAGATCACGCATTGGAACGACAAGGCTGACTTCGAGGCCTACTGGTATTCGGAGGAGCTCTCTGAGCACCGCGAGCAGATCATCGATCTCTACGTGAAGCCGCTGCTCCCGCAGTGGTGCACACCGATCGCCAAGGGCTGAACGCAGCAAACGCTGAAGCATCTTGCTTCTTTAAGGAGAGAAGGCCCTAGAAGGGATCGGGCATCATGCCCGCGAGCTTCAGAAAGCTGCCGCGGGCGCCCCGCGCGCTCTTCTTGGAGCCGATCGAGAAAGTGGTGTCGCGACCTTCGAGCAGGTTTCCGCGCGGATCAACGACGGCAGCGAGGCGCTGACCGTTCACCGAGGCGACGATTCCGGCCGAGCCGGAGGGGTTGCCCTTCTGGTCGTTATATGCCCGCAGCGTCAGCCGGTTGGCGTCATTGAAGCCGCCGACCGCCCGGCCCGCCTTGCCATTGTCGAGGTACTGGATCTTGCCGTTCGGAAAGATCTTCCGGAGCTGGAAGCGCTTTCCGCTCGGGAATACGCAGAGCTGGTAGCGGCTGCCATCGGTGTCCTGGCGGATGCTGACCGACAGGTAGGCCTGCGACCTGACCCTCTTCGGCGTGGACTTGAAGAGGCGGGCGGTCGCGGAGATGCCGACGTCACGGCCGTTGTAGGGGATGCGATAGGCGCATTCCTTCGTCTTCCTGCCAACTTCGAGACGGAACGACGTCTTCGAACCGCCGCGGTCGCAATTGGCCTTGCCACTGAACTGTTTGACCTGCTTGCGGGCTGTCGACGACTTGAGGGAATTCTTGAAGATCGTGATCGAGGCCGCATCGGCGGCCGATCCGGCGAGCAAGAGGCCGGCGCAAGCGAGGCTCGAAGCCAGAATCAGGCGGAGGGACGACCTGGTCTTGTGAATGTGAGTTAGAGGCATACAAAGAGCCTAAACACAGCAGGCGGCGAAAGGTGCGCCTCCGGTGGCCATGACCAAAGCCTTTCCGTGGCGGTCCGGGCGGTATCCTCCCCTGTCTATGAGCGACCATCGTCTGCCAGAAATCGACCGCCCCTGGGTGATGCGCACCTACGCGGGCCACTCCGACGCGAAGCGTTCCAACGAGCTATACCGCGGCAACCTGGCCAAGGGCCAGACGGGCCTTTCCGTCGCCTTCGACCTGCCGACGCAGACCGGTTACGACCCCGACCACATCCTGTCGAGGGGCGAGGTCGGCAAGGTCGGAGTCTCGGTCGCCCACCTCGGTGACATGAATACGCTGATGGACGAGATCCCGCTCGGCACGATGAACACCTCGATGACCATCAACGCGGTCGCCGCCTGGATGCTCGGGCTCTATGTCGCCGCCGCCGAGGAGACCGGGGTCGACCGCTCCGAGCTCAAGGGCACGACGCAGAACGACATCATCAAGGAGTACCTCTCACGCGGCACCTACGCGGTCCCGCCCGAGCCGTCGATGCGCCTAATCGCGGACATGGTGGCCTTCACCGTGAACGAAGTCCCGAGCTGGAACCCGATCAACATCTGCAGCTACCACCTCCAGGAGGCCGGGGCGACCCCGATCCAGGAGATCGCCTACGCGATCTCGACCGCCGTCGCCGTGCTCGACGAGGTCAAGGCCCGCGGCCAGGTCGCCGACGAGGACTTCCCCCGGGTATTCGGCCGCATCTCCTTCTTCGTGAATGCCGGCATCCGTTTCGTCGAGGAGATCGCGAAGCTCAAGACGATGGGCCGGATCTGGACCGAGATCGGCCGCGAGCGGTACGGCGTCACCGATGAGAAGATGCTGCGTTTCCGTTACGGAGTGCAGGTCAACTCGCTCGGACTCACCGAGGCGCAGCCGGAGAACAACGTGCAGCGCATCGTCCTCGAGGCCCTGGCCGTGACCATGTCCCGCGATGCCCGCGCCCGGGCCCTCCAGCTGCCCGCCTGGAACGAAGCGATGGGCCTCCCCCGCCCGTGGGACCAGCAGTGGAGCCTCCGGATCCAGCAGGTGCTCGCTTTCGAGACCGACCTGCTCGAGTACCCCGACATCTTCGAGGGATCGAAGGTAATGGAGGGCCTGGTCGACGAATTCACCGCGGGCGCCAAGGACGAAATGGCGGTAGTGGAAGAAAAGGGCGGCGCCGTCGAGGCGGTGCCCTACATGAAGGCCCGGCTCGTCGAGTCCCAGCGCGAGCGGTTCGCGCGGATCGAGAACGGCGAGCAGAAGGTGGTCGGCCTGAATGTCTACGAAACCACCGAGGACTCCCCCCTGACCGCCAGCGCTGACGGCGGCATCATGAAGCCCGATCCGGAAGTCGAGCGCGAGCGCACCGAGGCCCTTGAGGCCTGGCGTGCGGACCGTGACGAAGACGCCGTGACCGCGGCCCTTGCCGAGGTCGCTCGCGTGGCCGCGTCGGAGAGCGAGAACATCATGCCCTCGACGATCAGCGCCGCGAAAGCGGGAGCTACCACCGGTGAGTGGGCGGCAACCCTCCGCGACGTCTTCGGCGCCTACCGCGGCCCTACCGGAGTCGGCGGCGCGGCGCCGGCGGAACGCGAGAGCCTCGAGGCGACCCGCGAAAAGGTCAATCGGGTTTCCGAACTGATCGGCCACCGCATCCGCATTCTGGTCGGCAAGCCCGGACTGGACGGCCATTCGAACGGGTCCGAGCAGATCGCCCTGCGTGCCCGCGACGTCGGCATGGAAGTCGTCTACCAGGGCATCCGCCTGACGCCCGAGCAGATCGCCGAGTCGGCGCTGCAGGAAGACGTCGACGTGGTCGGCCTCTCGATCCTTTCCGGCTCACACCTCGAACTGGTCCCCGAAGTCGTGCGCCTGCTCGCCGAGGAAGGGGTGAACGTGCCAGTCGTGGCCGGCGGCATCATCCCCCCCGAAGACGCCAGGCGCCTGATCGACGGCGGTGTCGCCGGGGTTTACACGCCGAAGGACTTCGACATGAACGAGATAATGGCCGAGATAGTCGAACTCGTGGCCGAGCGCCACGGCCAGGCTGAGAGCCCCACAGCACAGCCCGTGTAGGCTCACGCCTCCATGTTCTCCGACCAGCGAGCCATCCTCAATCGCGACATTCCGCTCGAGGTGGCCATCCTGTTCCTGGTCGTTTTCGTCATCGCTGTTTCGCTGACGGTTTGGGCCTACCGGACGGGCGGCGCCCGGGGCGAGAAGATGCTGCGGATGATCTCCGGTGGCCTCTGCCTGCTCGGGCTGGGAGTGGCCGCCTACATCGCCTACCACGCGGTGATCGTCAACTCGCCGATCCAGTGCGCCTCGAGCGGCGGTGGCTGCGCGCTGGTCGAGAAGAGCAAGTATGCCCACTTCCTGGGCATCCACCTGTCGATCTACGGGCTGATCGGCTACTCGGCAATCCTCATCGCCACGAGCTTCCGGGGCGACTACGCCCGGCTTGCCGCTTTCGGCCTCTCCGTGTTCGGATTCGGCGTCAGCGTCCTGCTGCGCTATCTGGAACTCTGGGAGATCAACGCGTCCTGCCAGTGGTGTGTCGCCAGTGCCGTCCTCATGACCAGTCTTCTCGTGGTCAACTCGACCCGGCTGTTCAGCCACTTCGGGCTCGACGACTACGAGGACGATGAACCCGCCGCGGCGGAAACGCCTCCGGGAAGCCTAACCAGTACCTAAACGGTGTCCGGTTATCCGGCAATTGGATAGCATCACCGGCCAATGGCTACCGGACCGCAGCAGAAGAGAAAAGAGCTTCGCGAAAAGCGCCTCAAGGCAGAGGCCCAAGCGAAGGGCGGGGACCGCCGTCAAAACCTGGCGAAGATCATTGGCGCCGTGGCTTTCGTCGCGATCGTCGGCATCGTCATCGCGATCGTCGCGGTCTCCGGTGGCAGTGACTCTTCATCCAAGGACTCCTCGGCGGTCAACGAGCAGCTGGCGGGTATCCCGCAGAACGGCATGGTCCTCGGTGACCCTGACGCCAAGGTCACGCTGATCGAGTACGGCGACCTGCAGTGCCCGATCTGCAAGCAGTACGCCGAAGAGATCCTGCCCGATGTGATCGAAGGCCCGATCAAGGACGGCACCGCCAACTTCGAGTTCAAGAACTGGGCTGTCCTCGGCGAGGACTCGACGCTCGCGGCCAAGGCGAACCTCGCCGCCGGCGAGCAGAACCTCGCCTGGTCGTTCCTCGAGAACTTCTACGCCAACCAGGGCCTCGAGAACACCGGCTACGTCACCGACGACTTCCTGACCGACATCGCCGAGAAGGCTGGTATCGAGGATATCGACAAGTGGAACGAGGATCGCGAGAAGGCCTCCCTCGAGAACGTCCTGCTGAAGATCGACGGTGACGCGACCGAGCAGGGTTTCAGCGGCACGCCTTCATTCGCCATCCGGGACGCCAAGGGGAATGTCTCGACCGTCGAGGACACCCAGTCCTCGCAGGCACTCATAGACGCGATCAACGAGGCCGCCAAGTAATGCCGGATTGCGGGAGGAGTTGCGGCCGACGCGACCCTTCCGCAAAGATGTGGACATGAACAACGGCATCTCCGCCTGGCTGCGCTGCTACCGGTGCTGGTCACGCAACCTGGAAGTCCAGGTCCACTACGACGCGATCCGGACGATCGACCCGGAAACCGGCCTGCCCGCCGAAGGGGTCGACGAGATCCAGGAATCGGTGGTCCAATGCCTCGACTGTATGCACGACCAGCCGCACCTCACTTTCGACCGTGACCGCGTGGTCCCGATCGAGGGCCGCTGGGAACGCCTGGTGGCCGGGACACCCTGGGTCGCCTCCTGCACCGTCACCGTCGAGGGCGAGCAGGTCGAGGCCTGTTCCGGTCCCGAAGCGGTCGATTTCCTCACCTACGGCGCGTTCGGGGACCCCGGGACCCGCGAGTTCTTCACGCACGTCCGGTTCCACAAGCACCACGAGGACCAGATCGCGGTCCACATGCTGGTCGAGCTCTACGCCCGATCGGCCGAAGAAGCTTCCGAAGTGCTCGCAGAGGCCGCCCGGGGCGCCCTGGAGATCACTTCACTGGCCGAGGAGTCCCGTCCCCCGGCCCATGCCTCAGAGAACCCTCACTAGGCACCAGCCATTCATTAGCAAAGTGTTAAGAAAGTGTCTGCTTCCTTTGATACGTTGGCCGGAAGGTATAGCCAACTAATGAGGGAGATTCATGACGTACCGAATAAGTTGTCTGAAGTCGATCGCGATTGCCGCGATCGGAGCTATTTCACTTCTGGTGCTGATGGCCGGACCAGCCGAAGCTCGTGCCACCAAAGTTTTCGACGGTGAAGGTCTCTCCGTCAAACCCGCCCAGCTGAGCGGCTGGACCAGTTTCGGTGGCGACAGTTCCGACCCGGTCTACGTTGCCGGTCGTTCCGGGAACCTCAAGGACGGCGTCGGTCCGATCGAATGGACTTCTTGGGGCAAAAGGAAGGCCGTCGGCATCGGTCGCGGCTACACGGTCAACTGCCCGGGCGTGGACTGCGTCCCTGCCCCGGTCAACCCGTGGGACGGAACCAAGGTCCGCGTCACCGCTTACGGCAAGCGGGACGGTTCCTTCAAGTTCCTGAAGGTGTTCCAGTGGACCGCCTGGATGGAAGGCGGCGATTTCTCTGATTCCGCCTTGCCGAAAGGCACAGGCCCCGACCGCGAGAACTACACGATGAAGCTGAAGTTCCGCGGCGACAAGTGGACCGTCGTCAGCATCGACGACGGTCGCAGCTAGTTACGGAGTCGGTTCCGCAGGCTTGTCCTGCGTGTTGCCGGTCGGGTCCTTCGGAGATACGGAGGGCTCGGCCGTCTTCGTTGTTTCCGCGGCAGCTTCGGCAGCAGCCTTCGGATCGACCGGCTCGGGAGCGGTCGCCTTGTCCGGGTCCTTTCCCGGGTCACGGTCGACCAGCTTCTCCTTGGCTTCCTTGGCCTTCTCGGCCAGTGAACCGTCGCCACTCATGATGTTGCGAAGTTCCTTGCCGTCCCGCTTGAGGTTGTCGGGCTCGGCCCGGTCACCAAGCTTGTCCTCGGCCGTCTTCTTGAGCTGTCCTACCTGCTGTCCAAGTTTCTTGAAGTCCATAAGACGAGGGTACCCACCGATCGGATCGGACTAACGGTCGTCCGGAGCCGCGAGACCACGAAAGTCCGGGATTATGCCGGACTTTCGTGGTCTCGAAGCCTCGCGGCAGCTCTACTCGACTGCGCCTTCTTCGGCGATCGGTGTTCCGTGCACCTTGCGCGGAATGAGGGCCGTTCGCTTGAAGTGGGCCACCAGGACGCCGTCCTGGTTGAAGACACGGGTGTGGACCTTTACGAGGCCTCGGTCGAGCTTCGACTTGGACTCGCGCACGTCGAGGACTTCGGACTCGCAGAAGAGCGTGTCACCGTGGAAGACCGGGGCCGGGTGGCTCAGCTCGTCCGTCGCGAGGTTGGCAATGGCCTTGCCGGAGAAGTCCGACACGGACATGCCGACGGCCAGCGAGTAGACCAGCGGGCCGACGACGACGTTCTTGCCCTGCTGGGAAGCGCTGGCGTGCACGTCGTTGATGTGCAGCGGGTGGTGGTTCATCGTGAGCAGGCAGAACAGATGATCGTCGTACTCGGTCACAGTCTTGGCCGGCATGTGCTTGTAGACGGCTCCCACCTCGAACTCCTCGAGGTAACGACCGTAGGGATGCGAACCGGATTCTTCGCGCTCTGCCTGATCGGTCGTGAAATCGCTTGCTTCGTCACTCATGTGTTTGGTTTCCTTGGTTGGTGTGGCCGCGGGCATTCGCCCGGCGGCTCAGTGGACTTTTTTCAGCTTTTCGCGCTGCTCGTGGGCTTCGAATACCCGCGTGATCAACTTGGCGACGTTCGAATCACCTTCGAAACGAATGTGCCCCGTTTCCGCAGCACGGCGATAAGAAGCGACTGTGCTCTTCTCGTCGGCCAGCTGGTTGAACTGCTGCCGGTCGATTTCGATCCGGCATCGCTCATCCTCTCCCCGTCCTTTACTCACCTTCGGCCCGGGTACCTCAACCCGGTAGGTCTGCATGTCTCCCTTGGCCCGCAGATCGAGCCCGAAGACCAGCTTCAGTTTCTTAAGTGCCGGCAGCTCCTCCTGGAGGTGGGTGACGGCGTTCTCAATCATCTGCGCTGTGGATGCCATGGTGGTTGTTTATCAGGGACCGGGCCAAGTGGCTCGGTCCTAGGAACGGCTCGCTTCGTACATCTCGATGAAATCTTCAACGGTGAAACGGGCTACCGCTTCACCGATCAGGTCGATCGGCAGATCTTCGAGGTTCCTGAACCGAACGCAGGACTTGCCGATGTCGAGTTTCGCGCCGCGCTCTGCAGCCTCTTCTTCGAACCAGGCCCGGTTGGCTTCGTCCCCGTAAATGCCCATCAGATATAGCGACATGTAGTTCTTCTGCGAGGCGATGGTGACGTAAGAAAGGGGCTGGTCGTTGTAAGTCTCCGGGTACGTTTCCAGGGGCACCTCGTACGACAGCATCCCCCAGCGGACCTCTTCCACGTACCCGTCAGGCAGGCTCTTCAGGATCTGATCGCGGACCTTGGCGACCGTTTCGCGGCGATCTTCGGGGAGGGCTGCGAGATAAGCGTCAGGTGTTTCAGCTTCCATTCGCAACCCTCCCCTCCGGATCAGATCTTGTTGCGCTGGAGCAGCTTCTTGCCGATGACCATGCGCTGGATCTCCGAGGTGCCCTCGCCGATCAGGAGCAGCGGGGCGTCGCGGTAGAGGCGCTCGATCTCGTATTCCTTCGAGTAGCCGTAGCCGCCGTGAATCCGGAAGCAGTCTTCGACGACTTCCTTGCCGGTCTCGGAAGCGATCAGCTTGGCCATGCCGGCCTCGAGGTCGGAGCGGATTCCCGCGTCCTTCATCTTGGCGGCCTTGCGGGTCACGAGGCGGGCGGCTTCGAGCTTGGTAGCCATGTCGGCGAGCTTGAACTGGATCGCCTGGTGCTGCGCGATCGGCTTGCCGAACGTCTTCCGCTCCTGGCTGTACTTGAGGGCGAGTTCGAGGGCACGCTGGGCGATCCCGACACCACGCGCGGCGACGTTGACGCGACCGACCTCGAGCGCGTCCATCATCTGGCCGAAGCCCTTGTCGAGGCCGGCTTCTTCACCACCGAGGATGTTCTCGGCCGGACACATGTAACCGTCGTAGACCAGCTCGGTCGACTCGACGCCCTTGTAGCCCATCTTCCTGATCTTCGGGGGAACGGTTAAGCCGGCGTACTCGCCGGTGTTCTCCTCGACCCACGGCTCCTTCTCGGTGATGAAGCAGGTCATCCCCTTGTAGGCCGGATCGGCGGTGGTGTCCGTCTTGACGAGCAGGAAGACGAGGCTCGAGCCGAGACCGTTCGTGACCCACATCTTCTGGCCGTTGATCTCGTACTTGCCATCGTCGCCCTTCTTGGCGGTCGTCTTGATGCCCTGGACGTCGGAGCCGACTTCCGGCTCGGACAGCGAGAACGCGGCACGCATCTCACCGGTCGCCATCTTCGGCAGGTACTTCTGCTTCTGTTCCTCGTTGCCGAACTTGTCGAGCAGGTAGGCGCCGATGAAGTGGGTGTTGACCACGCCGGAAATCGAGATCCAGCCGCGCGAGAGCTCTTCCACGATCAGCTCGTAGGTCGAGAGGTCGAGGCCCATCCCGCCGTACTCCTCCGGGATCATGGCGCCGAAGAGGCCGAGTTCCTTCATCTGCTCGACGATGTCCTCCGGGAACTCGTCCTTGGCGTCAAAATGCTCGGCGTTGGGGATGATCTGCTCATCGACGAACTGGTGGACCATCTCGATGATGGCCTTCTGGTCGTCGGTGATCTCCTGATAGCTGTTCTCGGACATGGCTCCTCTTCGGTTCGATGGGCGCTGCTTCAGTGAAGCCCGCTGTGGCGCGAAAAGCAGCGCACGAGGGACGGGCGAAAGGGACACCTAAGGATACCGGTGAAGCGACTTCGGGGAACTGCGGTCGGGCCTCGGCGTGCCGCCGATTCCAGATACGCTCCCCTTTGGCGCTGTAGCCCTCTTTACGCGCCCTCTGGCGATCTCAAACGACCTTCAAGGAGCCCCTTGCGCAACCCCCGTAACTTCTTCAAGCCAATGGCGATCGGCGCGCCCGATCCGATCACCGAAGTGCCGTTCGGTCCCTCCCGGATGATCCACTTCTTCGACGCCTCGAACGAGAAGATGGCGGCCAAGGTGCCGGACATGGCCAAGCAGGCCGACATCCTCCTCGGCAACCTCGAAGACGCCGTGCCGGTCGACAACAAGGTCGCCGCCCGCGAAGGCCTGATCAAGGTAGCGAAAGAAGCCGACCTCGGCGGAACCCCGCTGTGGACCCGCATCAACTCGCTCGAGAGTCCCTGGGTTCTCGACGACCTCACCGAGCTGGTCACCCAGGTCGGCAACCAGATCGACGTCGTCATGGTCCCGAAGGTCGAAGGCCCCTGGGACATCCACTACGTCGACCAGCTGCTTGCCCAGCTCGAAGCCAAGGGTGACGTCAAGCGTCCGGTCCTGATCCACGCGATCCTCGAGACCGCGCAGGGCGTGACCAACCTCGAAGAGATAGCCGCCGCCAGCCCGCGCATGCAGGGCATGAGCTTCGGCCCGGCCGACCTTGCCGCTTCCCGCCGCATGAAGACCACCCGCGTCGGAGGTGGCCACCCCGGCTACCGCTCGATGGAGGACCCGGTCGCGGACGACCCCGAAGCCGCCCGCGTCACCGCCCAACAGGACCCGTGGCACTACTCGATAAGTCGCATGGTCGACGCCTGCACGTCGAACGACATCCTGCCGTTCTACGGCCCGTTCGGCGACATCAAGGACGTCGACGGCTGCGAGACCCAGTTCCGCGCCGCCTTCCTGCTCGGTTGCGTCGGTGCCTGGTCCCTCCACCCCGTACAGATCGGCATCGCAAAGAAGGTGTTCTCGCCGCCCGCCGACGAAGTGCTCTTCGCCAAGAAGGTAATCGAGGCCATCCCGGACGGCCGCGGAGTCCACATGATCGACGGCAAGATGCAGGACGACGCCACCTGGAAGCAGTGCAAGGTGATGGTCGAACTGGCCGAGATGCTCTCGGAGAAGGATCCGGAGCTCAAGGAGCAGTACGGCTTCTGAGCCCTGATGTACAAGTCCGCGTCGACAGCTCTGCGGGTCCGCTACAACGAGTGCGATCCGCTGGGCGTCGTCTTCAACGCCAACTACCTCGTCTATGCGGACCTCGCGATCAACGAGCTCTGGCGGGAACACCTCGGTGGGTACGAATCGATGATGGAGGATGGCCTCGACCTGGCAGTGGTCGAGGCCAACTTGCGTTATTTCGCTCCGCTCCGCTTCGACGACGAGTTCGTGGCGGAAGTGCGGGTTGAGCACATCGGCACCAAGTCGATGACCACCGCGTTCACGCTCACCCGCGGTAACGAAGAGGTAGCCGCCGGCACGCTGGCGTACGTCTGCGTCGATTCCGCGTCGAATAAATCGCGGCCGGTCCCGGAAGACATCCGGGCGGCACTCACCGACTGAACCTTCAGCGGCGACTACTTCGCGGGGCGCTTCCGGATCGAAACCTTCGGATCTACCCGGGCGGCGACCCGGTCCGCGATGAACGCCATCACTGCCTGCGTTTCTCCCGTGGTGTCGCCGGGTGCTCCTTCAACCCCGTTCGGGCCCTGAAGTCGCGCGGCGGACCGTACCCCTGGCGAAGTCCATCGCCTGCCGGGTCGCGCCGTAATTGGGGGTCTGGGCGAAGGTGTGGTTGATCTGCCGGTGCGTCAACGGTACTTCGAGCACGGACGGGTCCACCCGCTGATCGAGGCGGCGGGCCATCTGTTTCGACTCACGGACACGCAGCGGCTCGTCGTTCTGGACGACGAAGAAGAACGGGGGATCACGCGGGCCCGCGTATTCGAGCGGCGAAGCGCGCTTCCAGCGGTCGAGTTCCCGGTTCTCTGCCGGGGTGCCGAAGGCGTTCCAGTAGACCGGCTTGATGTGGTCGCTCCTCGCCTTGCTCGCAGCTGCGGTCAGCGGCCTGATCCCCAGGCCGACCGCGTCGAGCGAGATCACTCCTTCCACCTGGCCGGGATCGACTCCGGCGCCCCTCAGGAACCGGGGCTGGGTGGCGACCAGGGAGACCAGGTGGCCGCCGGCAGAATGGCCCATCAGCACCAGCCGGTCGGGGTCGCCACCGAAACGGCCGATGTTCTTGTCGATCCAGCCGATGGCCGCGGCCACGTCGTTCGGCTGGTCCGGGAACATGACCCGGTCCTCGGCGAGGCTGTCGGGATCGGTGACCCTCGGGGACAGGCGGTAGTTGACCGAGACAAAGATGAAACCGGAATTGATGAACCGCCTCGCCTTGGCCGCGACGACCAGGTTCTTGCTGCCCTTGTACCAGCCGCCGCCATGGACCCAGACGAGCACCGGCGCCGCCTTGTCGGCACGTTCCGGTGCCCTGTAGATGTCCAGCTTGTTCTCGTAAGGCTTGGGTGCCACGTCGGAATACGGAATGTTCCTGCTTGCCACGAACGGGTTGGCCGCACGGGCAGTTGCTTCCATCCCGACGATCGCGAAGACCACGAGCAGAGCAGCAAACCACCGGCTGGAAGATCGCAGGAACATCAGGAGGGGTTTTACCCGGTCAGGCCAGACGGACGATCAGGTCCCTCAAAGGAACGAGAGCCCGTTCCAGCACTTCGCCCATCGAATCGATGTCCAACGGAGCATCGGTCAGGCCGGCGGCAAGGTTGACCACGGGGCAAACTGCCGCGTAGTCGAGGTCGAGCTCACGGGCGAGCACCGCTTCCGGCATGCCCGTCATGCCGACGATGGCGCAGCCGTCGGCGGCGAGCTTCGACACCTCCGCCGCAGTCTCGAGCCGGGGGCCCTGGACGGCCGCGTACGTGCCGCCGTCGATAATCATTTCCGGGTCCACCCCGGAGGACGCGAGGGCTTCGAGCGCTTCGGAGCGCCACCGCACCGCATATGGCCAGGTGAAATCCACGTGCAAACCCGCCAGATCTTCTCCTTCGAAGGTGTGTTCGCGGCCCCAGGTGTAGTCGATGAGCTGGTCGGGGACGACCAGTGTTCCCGGCTGGCATCCGGGATCGATACCGCCGACCGTGCCGACGGCGAGAATCCGGGTCGCCCCGGCCGCCTCGAGTGCCTTGAGATTGGCCCGGTAGTTGATCCGGTGGGGCGCGATCGAGTGGTCGTCGCCATGTCGCGCGAGGAACAGCAGCGGATCGCCGCCCAGATGGCCGGTGATCACCTCGCCCGAAGGTTCACCGTATCCGGTGTCGATCAGCCGCCGGTCATCGACGGCCAGGCCCTCGATCGAATAGAGCCCGGTTCCGCCGATCACCGCCAGCATGGTCGGGCGCTAGCCCAGACGTGCTTTTAGTGCTTCGAATTCCTCGCGGATTCCGTCGGGCAGGTCGTCGCCGAACCGCGCCAGGTGCTCTTCGACCTGGGGCAATTGCGCCTTTACCGCTTCGTCATCGACCGAAAGGATGTCGGCGATGTCGTCGGAGGTCATGTTGAGACCTTCGAGGTTGAGGTCCTCGGTGTAAGGAAGCAGTCCGAGCGAGGTGTCATGGGTCTCGTTCTCACCCTTGCAGCGGTTGTAGACCCACTCGAGCACACGGCTGTTGTCGCCGAAACCGGGCCAGACGAACTTGCCGTCGTCATCCTTGCGGAACCAGTTGACGTAGAAGATCTTCGGCAGCTGGGCGCCTTCGGTCTCGCCGATGTCCAGCCAGTGCTGGAAGTACTCGGCCATGTTGTAGCCACAGAACGGCAGCATCGCCATCGGGTCGAAGCGCAGGTTGCCGACGGCGCCGGTGGCAGCAGCAGTCGTCTCGGACGACATGGTCGCGGCCATGAAGACGCCGTGCTTCCAGTCACGGGCCTCGGTCACCAGCGGGATCACCGACGAGCGGCGTCCCCCGAAGAGGAAAGCGTCGATCGGGACGCCGGCGGGGTCTTCCCACTCGGCAGCGATGGTCGGACATTGCGAGGCCGGGGTCGTGAAGCGCGAGTTCGGGTGCGCTGCCGGGGCGTCGGAGTCGGGTGTCCAGTCGTTGCCGTGCCAGTCGATCAGGTGGTCTGGCGCCTCGGAGGTCATGCCCTCCCACCAGACATCGTTGTCATCGGTCTTCGCGACGTTGGTGAAGATCGAATTCTCGCTGATCGTGCGGATCGCGTTCGGGTTCGTCTTCTCGCCGGTGCCCGGCGCGACACCGAAGAATCCGGCTTCCGGATTGACGGCGCGCAGGCGTCCTTCGTCGTCGAACTTCATCCAGGCGATGTCGTCGCCGACCGTCTCGACGGTCCAGTTGGGAATGGTCGGGATCAGCATGGCGAGGTTGGTCTTGCCGCAGGCCGACGGGAATGCTCCGGTGACGTACTTGGCGACGCCGTCGGGGTTGGTCAGCTTGAGGATGAGCATGTGCTCGGCCATCCAGCCTTCGTCGCGGGCCATGACCGAAGCTATGCGGAGGGCGAAGCACTTCTTGCCGAGGAGGGCGTTTCCGCCATAACCGGATCCGTACGACCAGATCTCGCGGGTCTCGGGGTAATGGACTATGTACTTGTTTTCTGCGTTGCAGGGCCACGGCACGTCGGTGTCGCCCTCGGAGAGCGGCATGCCGACCGAGTGGACGCACGGCACGAAGTCACCGTCGGAGCCGAGCACGTCGAGGGCGCCTGCGCCCATGCGGGTCATGATCCGCATCGACACGGCGACGTAAGGGGAATCGGTCAGCTGGACGCCGATGTGGGCGATCGGCGAGCCGAGCGGGCCCATCGAGAACGGCACCACGTACATGGTGCGTCCCTTCATCGAGCCTTCGAAGAACGCGTTCAGGGTCCGGCGCATGTCGGCCGGGGCCTTCCAGTTGTTGGTCGGTCCGGCGTCCTCTTCCTTCTCGGTGCATATGTAGGTCTGGTCCTCGACCCGGGCGACGTCGCCCGGATCGGAGCTGGCCAGGTAGGAGTTCGGCCGCTTGGCGTCGGAGAGCTTCTCGAACGTCCCGGAGGCGACGAGGCCTTCGGCGAGGCGGTTGTATTCCTCGGCGGATCCGTTACACCAGTAGATCGAGTCAGGCTGAGTGAGCTGGGCTACTTCGTCTACCCAAGCGAGAAGCTTGGTGTTGTTGGTCGGCGCAGTTACCTCGGTCGTTTCACTCACTGGCGGTCTTTCACTCCTTGGTTACGCCCGATCCTTTGCGGGATCGGGAAAATTGGGGCCTTCGGCCGCTCCTACGCACGGGATTGTTGCGCAGATGTGACCCTTTGTGCGGTGACATCGGCACACTCAGTTACCCCGGGCTGCTGAACCGAAAACCCTAGGGCTTGGTCAGGCGGATCATCTTCACATCGGCATCGTCATTCAGGATCTCGCCCTCGGCAATGGCCTCCGCACCGTCCGCAGCCGTCACTTTGCAGGAGAAACGCACTCCGACTACGACCTCGACGTCGTCCGGGCATTCGACCGAGCTGATCTCCGTTTTGGTCGCTTCCTGGACGTCGAACCGGATCGCCGGCTCGGCTTTGTTGGCATCGATCACCGTACCGCCTCCGCAACCGGCCACCAGGATCCCCGCGGCCAGCAGGGGAACGATCAGGAGTTGGGATCGGAGACTCATGGGGCGGGACGTTACCGGCGCCCCGGGGATGGACGCGCGTCGATTCCTACCGGGCGCGTCGGAATACTGACTCCAGAGCGGGTCGAATAGATTTCACCGTTCATGATCTTCTACGAATACGAGGCACGAAAGATCGTCGAGCTGGCCGGTATCCCGGTCACCAAATACGGCTTCTGCCAGACAGCTGACGAGGCACGGAAGGTGGCCGAAGAAATCGGTGGCCCCACCGTGATCAAATCCCAGGTTCTCACCGGAGGCCGCATGAAGGCCGGCGGCGTGCAGTTCGCCGACACCCCGGACGAAGCCGCGAAGCATGCCGAGGACATCCTCACGCTGGAGATCAACGGGCACATGCCCGTCGGCGTCCTGGTGGATCCCAAGGCCGAGGTGAAGCAGGAGTACTACGCCAGCGTCGTCTGGGACGGCACCGCCAAGAAGCCCCTGATGCTTTTCAGCGACATGGGCGGCATCGACATCGAACAGGTCGCCGAGGAACATCCCGACCACGTCGGTCGCGGCCACATCTCGAACCTCCTCCCCGTCGGCGACTACGAGGCCAAGCAGGTAATCGCGGCCACCGGAGTCACCGGCAGCCAGCTGAACCGCGCCACGCCGATCCTCGCCAAGCTCGCCAGGCTCTTCCGCGACAACGACATGCTCCTCGC
>JBPPMI010000270.1:0-3158 GCA_051305975.1 Solirubrobacterales bacterium | reverse complement strand
TCCGAAGTCAGCGCCAATGCCGAACTGGCTGAGCGGGTCACCCGGATGCACAGCGAGCTCTATCTCCAGCTGCGCGGCTACGTCGTGGAAGGACAGGTAGGTGCGCTCGACAACGGCCTGGAGCAGCGCGTCCTTGGTGCCGAAATGCCAGACGATCGAACCGCGGCTGATCTCCGCCTCTTCACCGATCGCCTGGAGCGACGCCCGGTGGAAACCCTGCTGGGAGAAGACGACCGCCGCAGCATCGAGCAACCGCTGGCGCGAGAGTTCCGACTTCTCCCGCTGACGGGTCGGGCGTGATGGGTCGTTGGCGGGAGTCACGGGCATATATCACCAGTTCCCGGCACATCCCACATTCCGGGATCAAAAGCAGGGGCATGACGGTGCTGAAAGTGTCGCTCGGAAAGAGCCGCCCTGTCGTTCGACGGCATCTCCCGGCCGATCGTCACCGGTAATCCGAGACGGTCAGTCCTCAAGTCCCGGAATGTCCCCCGGCCCGAACCGGGGCAGAGGCGGATATTCGAGCAGCTCCCGGTCGAGCTCATGCCACTGCGCGAGCATTTCCTCGAGCAATTCGGGGTGCTCGCCGGCAAGGTCGGCCGTCTCGCGCCCGTCGGCCTCGACGTCGAACAGGCGCGCCCGCGGACCGTCCTTGGCGAAGAGCCCGTGGATGAACGGTTTCGCCTTGCGGTCGTAGAGCAGCTTGAACCGTCCCCTTCTCACCGCGCCCTGTTCCCGGGTGCGCCAGAGCAGGTCGCGGTCGGGCTTCACGGTGCCGTCGATCAGCCAGGGAAGCAGGCTCTGGCCATCGAGCGGGTACGCGGGGTCGGGCTCGACCCCGGCCGCGTCGAGCAGGGTCGCGGTCCAGTCCATCGTGATCACCGGAAGATCGGTCTTCTGCGAGGGACTGATCGCTTCGGGCCAGCGCGCGATCATCGGAACGCGGATCCCGCCCTCCTCGAGGTCGCCCTTCTGCCCGATGTACGGCCAGAGGAACGCGTAACGCTCGCCGCCGTTGTCGGAAGCGAAGACGACGATCGTCTCCTCCTTGAGGCCTTTCTCGTCGAGCGCGGTGAGCACCTCGCCGATGCCGGTGTCGAGAGCCTTGACCATCTCGCGGTAGGTCTCGAGCGAGCCGCCTTCGAAGTGGAACAGCCCGGTGCCGCGGCCTTCTCTGATCGATTGGTTCACCTTCTCGCTGACGGCCTGATCGCCTGGCCCCTCCCAGGGCCAGTGCGGGGCCGTGTAGTTGAGGTGCAGATAGAACGGCTCGTCCCCGTCGTGCTCACGGATGTATTCGGCCCCTCGCCGGCTGATCAGGTCGGTCATGTAACCGGCCTCCTCGGTCGGTTCCTCGCCCTCCCACAGGTCGTGCTGCCCCGCCGTGTCGACGTGGCTGAAGTAGTCGACGGCGCCGTCGAAGCTTCCCCAGAACTTCTGGAACCCGCTCTTGACCGGGCTGAACCAGGGGAGCCATCCACAATGCCACTTGCCGATCATCGCGGTCGCATAGCCGGAATCGCGCAGTAGCGAAGGCAAGGTGGGGTGATCGACCGGGATGCCGGCGGTCTCGTTCCGGATCGCGAGCGGTTCCTGCAGCCCGCCTTCGGTCCGCCCCGGGTACCTGCCCGTGTAGAGGGCGAACCGGGTGGGCGAGCAGGTCGGCGAGGCCGCGTATCCCTGTTCGAACCGCAACCCTTCGGCGGCCAGACCGTCGAGCACCGGCGTGCTGTTGTGAAGCGAGCCGTAGGCGCCGACATCACCCCAGCCCAGGTCGTCGGCGAAAATGAAGACGATGTTCGGCCGCTTCTCCGGACGGCCGTTACCACTCGGGCTGAATTCGGTCTCGTGGGAGGACCACTCGATCCGGCGATCCGGCAGGCCGCTCACGCCGCGATCTCCGAATCGGCCGGCCGGCGAACCAGCGAGAGCACCTCGTGGCGGAGCCTGGCAAACTCCGGGTCCTCCTTGGTCGACATCTGGCTGCGCGGTGTAGGCAGATCGACCGGGACCACCCGGCTCACTATCGAAGGGGGCGGAGTCAGCACGACTACCCGGTCCGACAGGTACACCGCCTCGTCGATGTCGTGGGTGACGATCACGATCGTCACCCCGTACTTGTCGCGTAACGGCAGCACCAGGTCCTCGAGGTCCATGCGGGTCTGGGCATCGACCGAGGCGAATGGCTCGTCCATCAGCAGCAGCTTGGGCTCGTAGGCGAGCGCGCGGGCGATCGCGACCCGTTGCTGCATCCCTCCCGAGAGTTGCCAGGGCCTGAGCTTTTCCTTGCCGGCCAGTCCGACCGACCGCAGTGCTTCGTTCGCCTTGGCGCGGGCCTCCGGCCTCGAGACTCCCTTCGAACGCAAAGGCAGGGTCACGTTGCCCTGGATCGTCAGCCACGGCAACAGCGAGCGGCTGTAGTCCTGGAAGACGACCGCCACACCGGGCGGCGGTCCGTCGACCTGAGCACCGTCGACCGTGACTGTGCCCGAAGTCTGGTCTAGCAGGCCGGCGATGACGCGAAGAACTGTCGTCTTGCCCGCGCCCGAGGGTCCGACGATCGACACCACCTCCTCCGAACCGACCTCGAAGGCCACCCCGGCGACGGCGATGTTGGGGCCTCCGGCCACCTCGTAGCTCTTGTGCAGATCCTCGATCCTGACCAGTGGCCGGCCCCGGCCGGCCCGGGCCGTCCCGGATTTCGGTTGAACGGTCGAAGCTTCCATCATTTACCTCCAGAGATCTCGAGTTTCGGGGATAGTCCGGCACGGTTCAGCAGAGTTCGCTCGCCGTAGCCGAAAAGGGCGTTGAGGCCAATGCCGAGCAGGGCGACGAGGACCATTCCGGCCCACATCTGCTCGTAGGCGAAGGACTGCTGGGCAAGCAGCGTGATCGCGCCGATGCCCTTCGAGGCACCGACCATCTCACTGACGACCATGACCAGGACCGCGAAGGAGACCGATACCCTCGCGGCCGCGAGGATCTGGGGCGACGCGGCCGGAAGGGTCACCAGGAAGAGCTTGCGCGCACCCTTTACGCCGTAGACGCGCGACACCTCGCCTAGGGTCGGGTCGACCCCGCGGATCCCGTCGGCGGTGCAGGTCAGCATGTAGATGCCGGTCGAGAACACGATCACGCCCACCTGCATCTGGGAGCCG
>JBPPMI010000269.1:0-2501 GCA_051305975.1 Solirubrobacterales bacterium | reverse complement strand
GCGTTTGGTCGAACCCGTGTATTTGGGGATGCGCCGCGACAAAGATCCCGGCGACGTCCGCCGGGAACCGGTCGGCTAGCTTCCGTCGCCGTCGCGTCCGTCGTAAAGCCTGACCCTCGCTTCACGCATTCCGGCCAGGGAACGCTCCACCCACATCGAGAACGAATCGCCGTCCTCGAGTTCCACCCGGCCCAGGGCCACCCGCAGTCCAGGGTTATCCTCGGCGATCAGGGGATCGATCTCGCCGAGACGCTCTAATATGTCGTCGGCTTCGACTCCGGGCACGGTGAACAGGAGGCTGTCCTTGTCAAAGCTGACGATCGGAGTGCCGTCCGGCAGACGCGACCGGACCTGGTCGGCGACTGTCTTCAGCAATGAACCGTCGCCGTCCCCCGCGGCTGACGGATTCGACGATTCTTCCTGTCCGTCGAGGCAGAGGCCCACCATCCAGAGTTTTTCGCGGTCTTCTCTCGCCTTGCGGAATTCCGCCTCGAGCGCCCTTTCTCCGGCGCCGCGGTACAGGACACCGGTCAGTTCCGACTGGTTCGCCATTCGGAAGCGATCCAGTGCCTGGAGCCGCCTGTCGGCAGCCTCACGCCGTTTCGCGGCGGCCCGCTCGCGGTCCGCGGCGGCGACCTCACGGTCCGCAGCCGCTTCCGAACGAAGGTTCGAAAGGGCCTGGAAGGCTCCACGAGCGGCTTCATTGTCCGCCATTGCCGTGGTCTCCGCCTTGATGTCCTCGAGATCCTGCCGGCGAGCCATCTCGTCACGGAGGTCGGCGTTCGCGTCGCGGCGCTCGGAAGCCAGGTCCCGGCCGTTTCCGGTGGCCGTGCGCACGCCACGGGTCGCGTGCCGGATCGCCGTACCAGAGAGGCGCTGGACCCGGGAAAGCTGGTAGTCCGGGTACGCCGAGAGATCCTGCTCGCGGTGATGGCCGAGGTCACGGTCAGAAGCGGCCTGGTCCGCATCCGAAGCGAGTTGGTCCCTTTCTGCTGCCGTCTGGTCGCGATCGGAGTTTGTCTGGTCGAGGTCCGCTAGAACCTGGTCCTGGTCGGCCAGATTTTGCCGCACGACCTCTGTCGGCGAATCAGTACCGTCGGATCCTGAGGACCCTCCGGGTTGATCGGGATTGGACGTCATGGCGGTCGCTTCTCTCTCGCTCGTTCGTACTTGATTCGTAGTCGCACGGAAGGGCAAACGATATCGATCCGCGTCCTTTGACTGTAGCGCCCGGCAGCGCGTCGATCAGGTCTGCTCGAGCTTGTCCAGGATGGAGGTCACGCTACGCCTGAGAACGCGCGAGATATGCATCTGCGAGCAGCCGATCCGGTCCGCGATCTCGGACTGGGTCATGTCTTCGACGAACCGCAGCCGCATCACTGTTCTTGCGTCCTGGTCGAGTTCGCTCATCGCGCCCCGGAGCGCGTCGGAATCCTCGATCGCCGCGAAGCTGGAGTCCACCGAACCGAAGCGTTCGAGGGGGGTCTGTCCGTCGTCGAGGGTCGAATCCAGCGACGAGGGGACGCGGTCGGCCCTCGCGGCGGATGCGCGGCTGGCGGCGCCTTCGCCGAGTCCGGTGGCCTCGTCGATTTCGGCATCGGTCGGCATCCGGTGGAGCTGGGCCGACAGTTCGTCCGTGGCGTGCTCGACTTCGAGGATCTCTTCCTGGAGGTCGCGCGGGACGCGGACGATCCAGACCCGGTCGCGGAAGTAGCGCTTGAGCTCACCGTGGATGGTCGGTGACGCGAACGCGGCAAAAGGGGTGCCCTTGGACGGGTCGAAGCGGAGGACCGCGTTCAGCAGGCCCAGGGAAGCGACCTGCTGGAGGTCGTCGGCGGATTCCCACCGGTTCCGGTACTTGCCCGCCAGGCGGCGCGCAAACGGCAGGTAGCGGGAAACGAGTTCCTCGCGAACGCGGGGATCCTCGTCGCGGAGCGGCCAGAGATCCTTCTCGTCGGCCAAATGAAAGTCGGACAATAAACGCGATTCCGACGGTGCTATTGACTCTGTCTGTTGCATCTCGTGGCCTCTCGTCTTGGGGGAGAACCCCCGTCGTGCTGCCCTTGAGACCAAGCCGGACTGTGCAGCGTCACTCGTACTTGTTGTCAGGTACCCCCTCCTGCCGTTCTAAAACCTTTTTCGACGATTCGCCCGGCGATGATGAATCGCGTAGGTTAGGAACGGGGTTGGAGAGATCCCTCCGGAAGCGACTGATTAGAAGCCCGAAGGAACGGGCACTAACCGGAATGGGAAAACTGGAGACTGCAGGAGGAGAACATGAATCGAACTGGATGGAAGCTCTCGCACACGTGGATGAGGCGGGTGTTGCTACCGGCGCTTGCCCTGACCCTCACGCTCGGGCTCGCTGCTTGCGGGTCGGACGACGACGGCGATGACGGCGGGTCGAGCGGTGGCGGCAAGAAGATTGCGCTGCTGTTGCCCGAGACCAAGACCGCGCGTTACGAATCTCAGGACAAACCGCTTTTCGAGCAGAACGTCAA
>JBPPMI010000268.1:0-7527 GCA_051305975.1 Solirubrobacterales bacterium | reverse complement strand
GGGGTCGAGCAGCGCCAGCAGTGCGGATACGAGTGCTCGTACTCCGTCTTCCTGAACAGGCGACCTTCTTCCTCGAGTCGCGTGATCAGCCTTTCGGTCACGTCCGGGTCCTTGACGAATTCGCCTTCGAAGCCAGTGACCCGGTTGTCGAAATGGCCGTCGAGGCCGACCGGGTTGAAGAGCGGATGATCCCCGTCGACCGGGTCGTAGAGCTTGTTGTCGATCGCGACCCGGTAGTCGTCTTCGCCGAAGGCGGGCGCGATGTGGACGAGGCCGGTGCCGTCGTCTGTCGTGACAAAGTCGCCCGCGATCACTTCGAACACGCCCGAGTTCTCTTCCATGCCGGGGAACGGCGGGGCGTAGCGCCGGCCGATCAGTTCGTCGGCGGAGAGCATCTCGACCATTGTCGAGTCCTCGCCGAGCACTTTCTCCATGAGGGCCTCGGCGATGATCAGGTTCTCGCCGTCGACGTCGGCCATCATGTAAGTCACGTCGGGGTTCACGGCGACCGCGTAGTTGCCGGGCAGGGTCCAGGGGGTCGTGGTCCAGACGAGCAGCGACTCGTCGGTCAGATCGCCATTGTCATCGAGCAGCGGGAAGCGGACCCACACGGACGGGTCGATGACGTCCTTGTAACCGAGGGCGACCTCGTGGGACGAAAGGGTGGTGCCGCAGCGCGGGCAGTAGGGGGAGACCCGGTGGCCCTCGTAAAGGCGGTTCGAATCGTGGAGCTGTTTGAGCGACCACCAGACCGACTCGATGTAGTCGTTGTCGAGCGTGACGTACGGGTCGTCGAGGTCGATCCAGAACCCGATGCGCTCGGTCAGCCGGTTCCATTCCTCGACGTAGGTGAAGACCGACTCGCGGCAGCGCTCGTTGAACTCCTCGATCCCGTAGTCCTCGATTTCCTGCTTCGAGGAGAGTCCGAGCTGCTTCTCGACCTCGAGCTCGACCGGCAGGCCATGACAGTCCCAGCCGGCCTTCCGCGGAACGTTGAAGCCCTGCATCGATCGGTAGCGCGGGTAGATGTCCTTGAAGACGCGCGACAGGACGTGGTGGGAGCCGGGGCGGCCGTTGGCGGTCGGCGGCCCTTCGTAGAAGCTCCAGACCTCGCCGTCCGCACGCTGCTCCATCGACCGCTCGAAGACTTTCTCTTCCTTCCAGCGCGCACCGATCCGTTCCTCCATCTCGGGGAAAGACTGCTTCGGATCGACTGCTCGGAACGACGCCATGAACGGGTGATGCTATCGGGGGCCGTTAGGCTGGCAGGGCAAGGTACTTCGAGGTGGAGGAGAAAGATTTTGATCGCGTCGACTTCTCGGCTCATTGGGGCAGCAGCGCTACTGGCTGCCATAACTCTTCTACTGCTCGCTAGCTTCAGCGAACCAGCTTCGGCTTCGTCGGCAAAGCTTTGCGCGAACGCCTATGGCGGCGACGTGGTGGGAGCGAAGAACATGAGTTGCAAACGGGCACGAAAGACTGTCCGAGCGTGGGGTTTGGGGTACAAACGCGACGGCAGAGTCAACCGCAGGGCCCGGGGCTTCAAGTGCTACGGAAACTCCGACTCGGTCGAAGGTCTCACCATCACTTGCCGGAGGGGCAAGAAGATGGTCAATTTCTACGCGAACGTGTCCTGACCAATAAGGCAGGGACCGGGACGTCCGGTTCTGGCAGGGCGTCGAGCAGGGTCTGAGGAAGACGGGTACTGGCCTGCCAGATCTCTATTGCCACGAGCTCGCGTGACCCCCGGTCGTAGTCGCGGAGCCCGTCCGCGACCTCTTCAGTGATGACATCCTTCGACTGCCCGGTCGGGAACCAGGCGATGTCTGCTTCGCGGTCGTAGTACGCGTTAGCCATGGTCTCAGGATAGTCCTCGTGTTGGTTCAAGTCGAGTGGTTTTCCAAGCCGAGACGATTATCGCGCTGGCGCGGCCGTCAGTCTCTCGCAGGTCATAGATGACAGTGAGCCCGTCGGATCGAACGAGTCTCCAGTCGGCCGGGCCCTCGTTGGCCAGCCGATCGTTGTGGTGCGATCGAACAAGTTCCTCAACTTCGCTCGAATCAAGATTCCGCTGAATCGCCCGTGCTCTGGCGTGAACCGTCCAGCGGATGACCAGGTCCAGCGGGTCCATACCCCTGCCCAGTCCCGGGTATTGAAAACTCTCCCCTCCAGCGGGCTCCGTCGATCTTCCTTGTCCGAAAATCCGTACCATCCGTACATGTCTCGGTATGACTTGGCAGGCAAGGTAGTTCTGATCACCGGAGGTGCTCAGGGCATCGGTTACGAAACGGCTCTGATCGCCTACCGGCGTGGAGCCGCGGTGGCCCTCGTCGATCTCGACGAGAAGCAGGCCGCGGACGCAGCGGCATCGATCGGCCCGCGGGCCATGGGCATCGGTGCGAACGTGGTCGACACGGAACAGATCGAAGCCGCGGTGGAGCACGCCCGCGAGGAGTTCGGCCGGGTCGACGTGGTCATCGCCAACGCAGGTGTCACCCCGCCGAAGACGACGATCCGCGCGATCTCGGACGAGGACTGGGAACGGGTCGTCGACGTCAACGTGCTCGGCGTCTGGCGGACGGTCCGGGCGGGCCTGCCGCAGGTGATCGAGAACAGCGGCCAGATCGTCATCGTCTCGTCCAATGCCGCTCATGCCAACGGCATGCTGAACAGCTCTTACGCGGTGTCGAAGGCCGCGGTCGAAGCGCTCGGCCGGGCCCTCCGTTCCGAACTGGCACCGCACGGGGCCAGCGCCACCGTCGCCTACTTCGGGTACGTGAAGACCGGCCTGATCTCCGAGGTCTTCGACAACGATCTCGCCGACGAGTTCAGGAAACACGTCGCCCCGGACTTCCTGACTAAACAGATCGAGGTGCCACAAGCCGCCGGGGCGCTGGTGGAAGGCATCGAGTCGCGGGCCGCCCGGGTGATCGAACCGGCCCGGTGGAAGCCAATCTTCTACTTGCGCGGACTGCTCGGGCCGCTGTCCGATCGTCGGCTAGAGACCGACCCGAAGGTCGCCGAGTACGTCCATGAGTTCGAGCGGCGGGACATTCCGAATGACTGACCCGGTTTACGACCTAAGGGGCAAGGTAGTCCTGGTCACCGGTGGTGCCCGGGGGATCGGTCTCGCTATCGCCAATTCGGCAGCCGAACGCGGCGCGAAGATCGTCGTGGTCGACCAGAACGAGGACCTCGCGGCCGAGACCGCGACCACGATCAACGGAGACGCGATGGGTTACGGCGCCGACGTCTCGGACCGGGCCCAGATCGAAGCTGCGTTCGAACGGGCGATCGAGCACTACGGCCGGATCGACGTCGTTGTGGCCAACGCCGGCATCGCCCCCGAGGTCACGACCGCGAGCGGCATCGACCCCGATGTATGGGAGCGGGTGGTCGAAGTCAACCTCTACGGCGTCTGGCACACCGTCAGGGCCGGGATGTCCGAGGTTGTCGCCAACGAAGGCCAGTTCATCCTCGTCTCCTCTTCATATGCGTTCATGAACGGCGCGCTGAACAGCTCTTACGCAACCGCCAAGGCGGGTGTCGAAGCTCTCGGCAGGTCTCTCCGGCCCGAGTTGATTCCACTGGGGGCCAGCGCCACGGTCTGCTACTTCGGCTGGATCACGACCGAGATGGTCACCGGCGCTTTCACCGACCCGATCGTGACCCGGATGCGAAAGCTCGCCCCGCGCTTCATGACCCGTCAGATTCCCGTGGCCAAGGCCGGCGAGGCCGTCGTGGTGGGAATCGAGGGGAGGGCGCCGAGGGTGATCGTCCCCGGCGAATACTCCGCTTTCTTCTGGTTGCGCGGTCTGTTCGGTCCGCTGATGGACCGGCGCTTCGCCACCGACCAGCGCCTGGCCGGCATCGTCCACGACGCCGAGCAGCTCAGCCGCGAGCGTCGGGGCGCTTAGGGTCCGGCCGCCAAGCCGGCCTCCCTCGTCGGAGCCAAGTAAGCGGCCGAGCGCGCCGCCCAGGCCGCGGCGTCATTGCCTGATCCGCTTGGCCTTGTAAACCATCGTGGTGGTGGCCTTCACCTTGCCGGCGGTCGCCGTCAGCTTGACCTTGCCTTTCGCCTTGCGGGTGGACCTGACCGTGATGACTCTCTTCACGGTCGCGCCGGGCTTCAGCTTCACGGTGATGGATTTCGGCACCTTCACCTTGCGGCTCGATGACTTGAGCCGGATCTTCGCGCTGCTTTGCAGTCCGCGAAAGGCAGAGACCCTCAGCGTAAGCTTACGTTTGTTGCCCGCCTTGGTCTTGCCCTTGACCTTTACGAAGGCGAGCTTCCTGATTGCGGAGGGGATGTCCACGCAGTCGTTCGGGGCGATGCCTTCCTGACCCTCGGGGCAGATCTGCTCGTCGCAGCGCGGGCTGCCATCGGGACGGGCTATGCCCGCAGTGCAGAGGTAAGCGGCCAGCGTCGTCGGCGACGGGGTGTTGTACGAGTCGGCGCCCTCCGCGATGAGCGTCGCGTAGAAGGGATCAGTGTCTTGCGCCGGGTCGTGGTTCGAACCCCAGACAAAGATCTGATAGCCGTCATGGTCAGTGCCGGGCTTGAGAATCGGCACAGTGCGGACCCACGGCGGCAGGTTGAAATAGTCCGGCGGCTCGAGAGCAACCGGAGTCGGCGTAATCGGGTCGCCCTTCAGGTAGGCGAGGGTGGCTTTCTCACTTCCACCGAATGACTTGTGCTCCGGCCGGGCGGCATGCATCGCGTCGAGCATGTCCTGGCCAAACGAATTGATGATGACGTTTTCGTCATGACCCGGGTGGGAGGCGAGGATTGCGGCCATCTCGGCGGCCGTGTCTTCAACGTCCACGCCGTTGACCTGTTTCAGCTCGATGTTGATAGGTGTGTTCGGAAAGGTAGCCAGGACCTCAGCAAAGGTCGGGATCTTGAAATCGTCGGCCTCGAAGCCGGTAGGTGGCGGAACGTCGTCAGTCGCGACACCGCGGAAAGGGTGCTCGCTCGACCCATCGTGCGGGCTCCAGTCGTAGGCAAAGTCGTATGTCTTCAGCTGGGCCAGCGTCAGGTTGCTGATCTTCAGCCCTTCCGTCTGAGGCGACTCGGTGTTCTTGTAGATATCGAGATCGTGGGTCAGGACGATTTTGCCGTCCTGAGTAACGTAGGCGTCCATGTCGATCATGTCGGCGCCCAGTTCCATGGCCTTCTTGTAGGCGTACATGGTGTTGGGCGGGAAGTCCCACTCGCCACCCTGATGGGCCATGAGAATGAAGCCCTTGTCCTGCCAGTAGTCCGTCGGCGGCGGGATCGGGTCCCGGTCGGTGGGTCCGGCGGTGGCGGTGGCGGTGGCGAAGAGGCCGACGAGCAGCGCGCAGAAGGTGGCAATCGAAAGACGGTTGAGCATCAAATCCCCTTGCTTCCCTGTTTCGGGTTCTCGGTTGGCGAAATCCCCAGTCGCCGGATTGTACGGATCAGGCGGGGGCTAACGATGAAGAACCGGTGAACTCGCATTCGATGCGCTATCGGGAGCGCAACTGCTGTGGCACGCCGGGGTTCTTGTTGTAGCAAGCAACCTGGAGGAGCGGTTCATTTGCCAGGGTCACCAGTCATGAGTTTAGTCCGATTGATTTCCGTCACGGCCTTCGGGTTCTTCGTGCTCTGCGGACCGGTAGGTGCTGCCAGTCCGGCTGACCTCGCCGGATGCGGCGGGTCTTTTCCTGAATCGGTGGTGAAGCCCGACGGAAAGACCGTCATCGCGGGCAAACAGTCCTGCCTGATCCAGCTCAATTCGGGCGGAACGGTTGACCCTGGATTCTCTGATGGCGGAATGAGGGAATTCACGGACGGTCCCGGAATCACCGTCGAACTCCTGCCGGCTGGCGACGGCGTGGTCCTCGTAACGGACCATTCACTCATCAAAGTCGAGGCCGGCGGTTCCAACGACGATTCGTTCGGCACCGGAGGAGTGGTCACGATCCCGGCCCGGATCACTGCCGCGACGGTTATGGGCGATGGCAAGATCCTGCTCGCCGGCGGTGACAGCTCGACCGGGCTCATAGTTGCCCGCTTCAAGGAAGACGGCACCCCCGACGACACCTTCGGAGAGGACGGCGTCATCAATACAGCCGTGCCCGCAGGCGAGAACTTCTTTCCGAAAGGGATCGCGGTGGACGGATCCGGCCGCGTACTCGTGGCCGGAGACGACGTGCACTCCCCCGCCGCGATGAGGTTTCTTCCAGACGGTACCCCGGACCTGACGTTCGGACCCGAGCGCGATGGATTCACCGCACCGGTAGTGCTGCCGCGACTCTTCGGCTTCAGGGCAAGCGAGGTCTACGTAGACACCGATGGAAAGTTCCGGATCTTTGGCATGACGAACGAAGGCATGTACTCGTCAGAGGATTATGGAGTCGGCTTTGACGCGGAGGGATCGCTAATACCCGGATCGATCAAGTTCGCGGGATCGAACGGGCGTGGGGTCCTTGCCGAGGTACCGGGAGGAAGGGTCGCGCACTACGACAGCCTGGGGGTGCGGAGCGTTCCTTTCTTCAACGTGAACTCGCGGCAATTCAGCGTCGGGCCCGGCCCCTCCCGGACGGATGGGATCGAATATTCACCGACGGATGGTTCGGTGATTGCCACCGGCACCGCGACCGGTTACGGATGCGCGCCCGTCTGCGAGACCAGGTCCCGGTTGGTCGTAGCCAGACTCGACGCCGGCACTTTCGAGCCGATCCCGGACTTCGGGACCGGTGGCGCGGTTCTCGTTCCCGGGAACGAATGTTCCTACGGCACCGCACCTCCCCTGTCAAGCCGACCGGCAGGTCCCTGGAAGCGGTGTCGCCTGAGGGCGCCGACAATGAAATTTTCCGTGAAGATGAAACGTGCCCGGTCGAAGGTCCCCTCGTTCACCGGCTTCGTGACCCTGGGTTCCCCCCAGCGCAGGCCCGGCTACCTGGCCAGGCAGATATTCATCAAAATTCCAGACCGCCTTCGCGTCAGGACAGCGAAGGCCAAGAGACGGGTCTTCGGCAGAGCTGATCAGCCGGGCACCACGTCTGTCCGGTGGCGGGGGCGCGCTCTCGTCGTCCGGTGGACACCCGACAGTTCCGGGTACGAACCGATCGACGGAGCGACCGCTCCACCGAACGGGCCGGTCAGGATCAGTTTCGGTCTGAAACCTGGCGCACTGAGACCGATTGCTCCCAGGCACCTCCGTAAGCGACTGAGCTTCGTGGTCCGGGGCACACTGATTCCGAACGGCCCGGACTTCGGAACCACCGGCGTGATCCAGAGCTTCGCCCCGAGTACTACTTCGAATATCGCGCGGGTCCAGCCGGTTACCGCGAAAGTTCCTCGAGCAGGTAGATGAACGAGCCGTAGGGCTCGCCCGTTGCCCGCTCCATGCCGACCTCACAGGTGCGGTTGGAGCTGATGTGACTGGTCGTCGGGTTGGCTTTCACTTCGATCGCTTCGTCCTTCGTTGCGCTCGCCGCGAGTTCCGGGTGGAGGAAGCCCCGGTCGCCGGCGAAGCCGCAGCAGGTTGCCTTGGTCGG
>JBPPMI010000267.1:0-2639 GCA_051305975.1 Solirubrobacterales bacterium | reverse complement strand
GGCCACCTCCGGCGGGATGCCGGCGAGCTCCCCGCCGAGGGCCTTGACCTCGTCCGGGTTCTTCTTGGCGTAGGCGACCGACTTGTCGAAGGCGGCCTTGAAGCCGGCGATCGCGTCGGCCTTGCTCTCGGCGATCGACTCACTCGTGAAGTACGCGGCCGAAGGGCTGCCCTCGGGCAGCACGTACGCGGTCGAGTCACCGAGGTCGGTCAGGTCCGGGAATTCCGTGATCGCTCCGGAGAGGAACGGCTCCAGGGCGACACCGGCATCGATCTGACCGTCGGCGACGGCCTTGCCGATCGCCGTGAACGGCAGCGGCACGAGCTCGATGTCCGACGGGTCTCCACCGTCGTTGGCGATCGCCGCCGGGATGGACCGTGAGAACAGCGAGCGCGGGGCGTTGGTCCCGATCTTCTTGCCGGCCCGGTCCTTCCAGCTCTTTATCCCCGAGTCCTTGCGAACCAGGGTGCCGCCGTTGTCACCTTCGGGACCCTGCACGCTGGAGTTCGAGACCAACTTCAGCGGTGCGGCGCCTTCGCCGATTGCCAGCAGCGGTGGCGCATAGGCCGTCCAGACGATGTCGTATTGATCGGCGACGATGCCGGTGACGATGGTCGGTCCGGCGTCGACGGGACTGATCTCGAGTTTCAGGCCTTCATCTTCGAAGTATCCCTGCTTCTCACCGGCCGAGACCACGCCCAGGTCGAGGCTGGGCACAACTCCGACCCGGAGAGTCTCCAGGTCCGATGATCCGGTGTCTTCGGTGCTCGAGGCCGCCGTGGCCGGGGTCGCGGGCTCGGACGAGCTGTCGTCGGACGAGCCGCAGCCCGACGCCACCAGTCCCAAGGCGAGTACCAGGGAAAGCAGTAGAGCGAAAGCGTTCTTGTTCTTCAAGAAAATCCTTCCTTTCGTCTTTTCGGGACGAAACGTCGAAGTTCGGTTTGAGGGGCCGAAACCGGGGACCGATCCACCGGTTCGAAGTAAATTACCATTAACTTGATCAACTTAGTTTGTTTGTTTAGAAACTCAAGTATCAATGGGATGCTCGGCGTAGCGTTCGACGATCCGGCTGCTCTCCCCGGAACGACGTGTGCCGGTCGAAGCCAAGCTCCGTGGCTCTGATCGCCTCGGCCATGAGTTCGACTCCCTGAACGCGCTCTCCAGGCGCGGCATCAGGTTACGAATCTCGATCACCGCAGCTTCAAGAGTCTCGCCGAAGGTGCCTTCTTCGACTTCCTCGTCAGTCAACCAGTGCTTTTCGTTCCGATGCCCTTTCATCGCCTTCGCCACCTTGATCGTGATGCGCACCGCGGGGAGCACCAATGCCGCCGGGACCTCTATCTGGACCACTCACAGATATCGGCGATCGGACCGCAAATCGACTGGGAATCGGGCGAAATCGAAGGCAATCGGCGCATATCGCCGCGTTTTAAGCCACTAGTGCCTTAAAGTGCGCGGATTCCAAGGCCCGGTTAGAACAACCCTGCAAAATGAAAACCCCGCATTTGCGGGGCTTCCAAGAGGGGTGAGCGACGGGGATCGAACCCGCGACCGCCTGGACCACAACCAGGAGCTCTACCTGACTGAGCTACGCCCACCGCGAGGAGACAAATCTACCGGGAACGGGTCTCCACTAGCTCGGCGAGTTGTCCGATCACGGTTCCCCACCCGTCCTGGAAGCCCATCTCTTCGTGGAGATCGCGGCCGGCACTGTCCTCGTGCATCACGTACGAGGCGTACTCGGTGCCTCGCGGGTGATCCTTCAGCGTGATTTCCGCTGTCATGAGCAAGCCTCCCGAAGAGGGCCTCCAACCGGCGGTCAGCGCAGTGGTGAAAACGATCCGCTCGCCCTCATCGACCGCCAGAAAGCAGGAATTGAGATGCGGCTGCCAGTCCTCGCCGTCCGAGCTCATCAGAGTCCTGAAGGCACCTCCTGCCTGAAGTTCCATCGCCTCGACCTTGCACTTCTCGGGAGCCGGGAGCCACCATTGCTCGAAGCTGGCGGGGTCGGTCCACGCCTCCCAGACGGCCTCGCGCGGCGCCTCGATGATGCGCGAGATGGTCAGGTCGAGGGCGGGATCCTTGATTTCGGTCGTGCTCATGGTGATTTCTCCTTGTCGGTGACGAACTGCTCGAGCCGGTCAGTGCGTCCATCCCAGATCTCCTTCTGCGCCGAAATCCAGACTTCGACTTCTTCGAAGCGCTGCTTCTCGATCGCGCAGGTGCGGACACGGCCCTTCTTTCGCGTTCGGATCCAGCCGCTCTTCTCGAGCAGGCGGATGTGTTTCATGAAGGACGGCAGCGCCATGTCGAATGGTTCGAAGAGGTCGCTGACCGTGGCCGGTCCCTCCCCCAGCCGCGCCAGGACGGTACGGCGGGTCGGGTCGGCCAATGCCTGGAACGTCACATTGAGTTGTTCTGCATACTGAGCCATATGGCTAAGTAATGTAGCAGACAGTTAGCTATTGGGCTAACTTACGACCCTGTCTCGATCGGCGGCGGCGCGTTGCTGCTCGACCAGATGGCGCCGACAGAGGCGACGATCACCAGTCCGATCGCGACGATCTCGAGCGGGACCACCCCCTGGTCCAGGAGCAGGAAGCCGACGACGGCCGCAACCCCCGGCTCGATGCTCATCA
>JBPPMI010000266.1:0-17167 GCA_051305975.1 Solirubrobacterales bacterium | reverse complement strand
CGATGAAGGTGCACCACGACAAGCACCACCAGGCTTACGTCGACAAGACCAACGCTGCGCTCGAAGGAACCGAGTGGGCCGACAAGGCCATCGCCGATGTCGTCGCCGACCTCGAAGACCGAGGCGGCCGGCGCCACCACATCTTCGGACTGCGTAACTGAATTCAGTACTTCCTCGATGTTCATGCCTTCAGCGGAGGGGAAGTCCGCGGCTGACGGCGCGGGACGAGCGGTCTCGTCGCCGTCGTTCCCTCCACCACAGGCGATTAGGCCGAAGGCCATGAGGCCGGTGGCGGCGAGTACGAGCAATGTCGACCTGCTGAGGAATTTCATGGACCGTTGAGGCTACAGAACAAAAATAACGGCCAGCTTTGCTCGCCTCACAGTAGAACCCGCCCACCCACGGGACAATCAATAGATGGGCGGGCTCCGCTGGTGGTACTACTCGGACCTAGGCGGCGAAACGCTCCGCTACGTAGTCCCAGTTCACGACGTTCCAGAAGGCGTCCAGATAATCCGGGCGCTTGTTCTGGTACTTCAGGTAGTAGGCGTGCTCCCAGACGTCGGCGCCGAGCAGCGGGGTCTTGCCGTCCGTCAGCGGGGAGTCCTGGTTCGGGGTCGAGACGATGTCGACACCGTCGCCGTCCTTGACCAGCCAGACCCAGCCGGAGCCGAACTGGCCGATGCCGCCGGCCTTGAACTTCTCCTTGAAGTCGTCGAACGAGCCGAACTTGTTGTCGATCGCGGCCGCGAGGTCACCGGAGGGTGCGCCGCCGCCGTCGGGGCTCAGCATCTCCCAGAAGAGGGAGTGGTTGTAGTGGCCGCCGCCGTTGTTCCGGACGGGACCCTGCTTGTCGGCCGGAAGGGAGTCGAGGTTGGCGACGACATCGGCGATGTCCTTGTCGGCCCACTCGGTTCCTTCGAGCGCGGCGTTGGTCTTGTCGACGTAAGCCTGGTGGTGCTTGTCGTGGTGCACCTTCATCGTCGCCTCGTCGATGTGCGGCTCGAGGGCGTCGTATGGGTAAGGGAGATCGGGTACTTCGTAAGCCATTTGGCACTCCTTGTTATTGACTGGTTCTCTGCCCCTAGCCTAACGGTCCGGGTCCTCCGGGTTCCCGCCCTGTCCGGTCAAGCCGGGAATGTCCGCGATCGTACTCACGTACCTGAGCTGACCTTCATGGCGTCGACGAAGCAGGCGCGCGCAGGCGGGTCCCGGGCCGTCCGCCAACCGCGCCACCACGAGAAAAGGCGCCCGCATGGGCGCCTTTTCGACCTAACTACTTCAGCCGCCAGACGGCATGAACATCGGGGCGCCCGGATTCGAACCGGGGGCCTCACCGACCCGAACGGTGCGCGCTACCAGGCTGCGCCACGCCCCGAGAAAAACGAGCCTACCGGACCTCATCGATTGCAAGCTGCAGGCGGTCGAGGTCCGGGGCGTCCTGGAGGATCTCGGTCCCGCCCGGTCCGGCGACGACGAAGGCCGGTTCATCCCGGATCTTCAGGCTGATCGCGAGCTCGTCCTGGGCCTGGAGGTCCGCGGTCATCTCGCTTTCGGGGTCGACTCCTTCGTCGAAGTCCTCCCTCCACTCGAGCAGGTCGAGGTAGGGGATCGCACTGGCCAGGGTCTCGAGGAAATCCTCGGTGAGGCGGTGCTTCTTCGCTTCTTCCTGGTTCCGGACCATCAGGTAGGCGAACTGCCAGGCATAACCCTGGTTCGCGGCCGCCTGGACGCCGTAGAAACTCAGTTCGGTCGCGTTCTGGGTGAGCGACCGGTTGCGCAGGAGGAACTGGACGTCTCCGTCGCGGACGTCGGTGGAGACGGTCGGCGGGATCGTCTCGAGGAACTGGTCGCGGTAGGTCTCGCTCTGCACGTCGACGAAGTACTGGACCACGACGGGAGCGTCCTCGGATCCGAGGCGGTCGTCCAGCTGTCGCACGCCGCCGAAGATCCGCTGGCTGTCACCGGCGCCGATCACGTCCTTGAATTCTTCGCCTGGTTCCTGGGTCGAAAGACCGGCGAGGCCGATCCCGAGCCCGACGATCGCGAGCGCCAGGATGATGATGATCCAGATCCGGCCGGGCCGGCCCTCCGGCTTCACACCGGACTCCGCGTCGTTCATCCCGCCACGGACTTGTAATACCGGACTGCCAGGCCCGTCCAGAGCGTCCTGAAGGTCTCTTCGATGCCGAGTCCCTGCTCGTCGGAGAAACGGCGGAGCCCCCGCTCCTCGATCGCGACGCTGCGTTCGATCACTTCGTCGACCAGCTCGGGGTTGCTGTCGGAAAAGTAGGCCCCCATGGAATAGAGGTCGGTGTCCATGAGCGACTCGATGAAGGAGTCGACGTCATCGGGACCTGAGGGGGAAGGATCGGATTCAGCCACGGTTCACAGTTTATGGGCACGGGAGGTTTTCCTTATTCTGGACGGATGGCCCGCCTTGAAGAAGTCATCAGCTGGTGCGATGACCTGCTCGAGATCGACACGTTCGGCGATTACGGCCCGAACGGTCTCCAGGTCCCCGGGAACCCCGAGGTCGACCTGGTCACCACGGCGGTGTCGGCCCACCTCGAATCGATAACGGCGGCGGCCGAACTCGGGTCCGACCTGCTGGTCACCCACCACGGCCTGTTCTGGGACTTCCACCCGCGGGCAATGACCCGGCCGATGGCCACCAGGCTGAAAGTCGCGCTCGACAGCGACCTTTCCGTCGCCGGGTACCACCTGCCGCTCGACGGCCATCCCGAGATCGGGAACAATGTCCTGATCAGCCGTCTGCTCGGGTTCGCACCCGGTCCGGGCCTGATCGGCGAGGCAAAGGGCCGCCACATCGGCGTGGTCGCCCGTTCCGGGGAAGGGATCGAGGCGGCCGAACTGTTCAGCCGGATCGAACGGGAGCTCGGACAGCAGCCGGTTGTCTTCGCCGAGGGGCCCGCGAAGATCCATTCGATCGGCGTCGTGACGGGTGCGGGAGCATCGGACATCCACACGGCGATTGAACTGGGTCTGGACGCGTTTCTCACCGGCGAACCGTCGGAGCACGTAATGGCCGATGCCCGCGAAGGGAACATCCATTTCATCGCGGCCGGCCACTACGCCACCGAAACGGTTGGCGTGAAGAGGCTCGGCGACCTGATCAGTGAACGGTTCGGGGTCCGGCATGAATTCATCGACGTCCCCAATCCGATTTGATGCAGGAACCCATCCTTGCCCACCATCCGCTCGAGAGGACTTTTCTTGCCTGACAGTACTTCAAAGACCCTGGCTGACCTGCTTCCCGTAGCCGCGGAGAAGTCCCCGAACAGCGGCGCGTTCCTTTTCAAGAACGACGACGACGCCTGGGAGACCTCGACCTACACGCAGGTGCTGGCCCAGGTCGAGAACCTCTCCCTCGGTCTGATCGATCTCGGAGTCGAGCCCGGAGACGTCGTCTCGATCCTCGCCAACACCCGCCCGGAATGGACCCTCTTCGACCTGGCCATCATGACCGCCGGCGCCACGGTGGTCCCGATCTACCAGACGAACTCGCCCGGGGAATGCGAGTACGTGCTCGAGCACAGCGGCGCCCGGATCGTGATCGTCGAAGACGAAGGCCAACTCGAGAAGATCCGTGAGATCCGCGGCAACCTGCCGAAGCTGGAGCAGGTGATCATGATGGTCGGCGAGTCCGGCGACACGATCTCGATGGCCGAAGTCAGGGAGCGCGGCGCGAAAGGCAACTCCGCGGACTTCCGCGAGCGCTACCAGAACGTGACGCCGGAGGACATCTGCAAGATCGTCTACACCTCTGGCACCACCGGACCGCCCAAGGGCTGCGTCCTCTCCCACGGCAACTACCGCGCGATGCTCAACATGTCGGAGGAGGCCAGCCTGCTCGGCATCGGCGAGACCACTTTCCTCTTCCTGCCGCTGGCCCACGTATTTGCGTTGCTCGTCCAGTACGGCGTGCTCGACGTGGGCGGCCGCATTGCTTTCTGGGAACGGGACCAGCTGCGCATCGTGCCGAGCCTCTCCGAAATCAAGCCCGAGAACTTCCCCTCGGTTCCGCGTATCTTCGAGAAGGTCCACGACACGGCGATCGCCCAGGCGACCAGTGACGGCGGTGCCAAGGCGGCCATCTTCAAGTGGGCCATCAAGGTCGGCAAGAAGTACAACCAGGCCGAGGCCGAAGGAAAGACGCCGGGCTTCTTCCTCCGGCGGAAGCACGCGCTGGCCGACAAGCTCGTCCTGGAGAAGATCCGCGCCATCTTCGGCGGCAGAATGAAGATCGCCCTCACCGGTGCCGCCCCGATCGATCCCGAGATCATCCGCTTCTTCCATGCCGCCGGCGTGCCCATCTACGAGGCGTGGGGCATGACCGAGACCTCCACCGGAGGTCTGGCCAACCTGCCGGGCGCGATGAAGGTCGGAACCGTCGGCCGGCCCCTGCCCGGGGTCGAGGTGAAGCTCTCCGGCGACGGTGAGCTGCTGGTCAAGGGCGCGAACATCTTCCAGGGGTACTACGAAAACCCCGAGGCCACGTCCGAGACGCTGGTTGACGGCTGGCTCCACACCGGCGACATCGCCACGATCGACGACGACGGTTACGTCAGCATCACCGGCCGCAAGAAGGAGATCATCATCACCTCGGGCGGCAAGAACGTCACTCCGGTGAACATCGAGGCGCTGGTCAAACGGCATCCGCTGGTCTCCCAGTGCGTGGTCATCGGTGACCGGCGTCCGTATCTGATCGCCCTGATCACCCTCGACCAGGAAGCACTCACCCGCTTTGCGGCGGAGCAGGGCACCCTCGACGAGCCGGGCGCGATGGCGAACAGCCCGATCGTCCGCGAGGAACTCGAGAAACACATAGAAGAGGTCAACACCCACTTCGCCCGGGTCGAACAGATCAAGCGCTTCCAGATCCTCCCGGACGACCTGAGTCAGGAAGGCGGAGAACTGACGCCGACCCTGAAGATCAAGCGTCCGGTCGTAGCCTCGAAGTACGCAGACCAGATCGAGGAGCTCTACAGCTCGTAGTCAGGGCTGGCAGACACCACCATCCAGGTCGCACAGCGAAACTGACATTTCATCCCGCTGAGCGAAGCGACTTGGATGCCTTGTTCCTGGCTTGGATTGTGGTGCCTGTTACCGGCTAAGCGCCGGTCTGGCGCAGCAGGGTGCTCGTTGTCTGGTCGAATATTCGGCGCCAGACCGAGTCCTCGCTTCCTTCCTGCTCCTTCACCTTGCGCAGGACCTTGCGCAGGCGGGTCGCCGAGATCTCGATTCCGTGCTTCTCGGCAGTCTCCTTGAAGGTGGTGTAATCGGTCGCGAGCTTCTCGGTGATCGATTCGAAACCGTCGGTCGCGACCTCGAGCCGCCGTGAGTAATCCATGATCGAAGTGCCGAACATGAGCTCGTCGTCCGGCTCGGGTTCGATCAGGAGGATGTCGACGTCGGGAAAACGCTCCTTCCAGGTCTCGACCGCGAGGTTGAGCCGGTTGTGGAGGAGCAGACGGAATGCCTGGTTGGCGATGGCGGGAACGCCCATGTCGGCGATCCGGCGCACGTTGCCGCCCGAGACCTTGGAGAGACCGCTGACACGATCGTTCTCATAAGGCACCATCGGGTTGATCACGACGATGAACTTCGCACCGCGCTCGACCGCGACGTCGACGTTCGTGGTCGAATAGATGCCGCCGTCGATCAGTGTGCGGCCGTTCAGCTCGACCGGTTCGTAGACGAGCGGCAGGGCGGTCGAGCATTCGACGGCCTTGGACACGGGCACGTTCGGCCACTCGTTGTCGGGATCGCCGAGGACGATGCGCTCGCCGCTGTCGAGGTCGGTCGCCGTCAGGTACAGCTCACGCGGAATCGCGTCGAAGGAGTCGTTGATGCCTTTGGTCGCCAGGGCCTCACGCACGTACCGGCCGATGCCGGCGTTGTTGTAGAGGCCCTTGGGCAGGTTCTCGGCGAGGCCGTATCCGATGTCGATCATCGAGACGTCCTTGATGCGGGGCAGGAGGCTCCGGGCCAGGCCGGCGGCGTGCCACGGCAGGCCGGCGAGCTTGCGGGCGTACTCGGCGAAGTTCGGGCGCAGCATGACGTCCTGGCTGATCCGCTCGATCGGGGCTTCGTCGTCGTCGGTCAGGACCCGCATCATCTCCTCCGGGGTGATCCCTGCGGCGAGCATGGTGCCGACGAACGATCCGGCGCTGGTGCCGACGTACATGTCGAAGTCGTTGACCGTGCTGTTGACGGCCAGAAGGTCGAGTGCGCGCAGGGCGCCGATCTCCCAGGTGCCGCCGCTGAAGCCGCCGCCGCCCAGTACCAGCGCCGTCTTGGGCGTTCGCTTGCGATTCGCGGCCTTGCGTCGTTTCGAGGATTCCTCGATGTTTACGACTTTCCCCATACTTGTAATGATAGTTGGAACTAAGGCACCATGCCGTCGGGACCATGATTTCACGTAGTCACGCCGCTACCCTGCGCTTGCCCGCTGTTGCAACACACGATGAGACTCAAGACCACATTCCTCGCATCATTCCTGCTCATGGTCGCGCCTGCCGGTGTGACGGCTGCCGCATCCCCGAAACCGCTGCCGAATCCCGACCGGGCCTTCGTCACTCCCCGGATGCACCAGGGAAGCGGTGCCACGATCAGCGCCAGCCAGGTCTGCCCGGCGATGCGTCGCCTGGCGAGCCTCGGCAACAGCGCCGCCGGGCTCCGGGTCAAGAACCTCGCCACCGGCAGGACAGTCTGCAGCCTCAATTCGCGCACGCCCAGAGTCCTCGCCTCGAACACCAAGATCTTCACCACCGCCGCCACCCTGGGCAGGCTGGGCCCCGACCACCGGTACCGGACCCGCGTCTTCGCCAGCGGCCGGCTCAGCCGGGATGGTGTGCTGAAGGGCAACCTCTACCTGAAGGGCGGCGGAGACCCGACCTTCGCCCAGCGCCGGGTGCTCGACGGTTACTCCGGCGGAACCGGCGCCTCGATCGAGAAACTCGCGAACAAGGTCGAAGCGGCAGGGATCGAACGGGTGACCGGCCGGCTGATCGGCGACGAGACCGTCTTCGACCGCCTGCGCGGCGTCAAGGACTCCGGTTACGCGACCAGCTCGTACATCGGGCCGCTTTCCGGCCTGTCGACCAACTTCGGCTACACCAGCTCGTCATTCAGCCGGTTCAGCTCCAACCCCGCGAAGCTCGGGACGAAGATCATGGCGCGGGAACTCCGTCAGCGGGGTATTCGCATCCGTAAGGAAATCGCCCTGAAGCAGACCCCGAAGGATGCTGTGAAGAACGGGTTCGTCGCCCGGCAGGTTTCCCCCGACATGGCCTGGATGGCCCGGATGACCAACAAGGATTCGAACAACTTCTTCGCCGAAATGCTCCTGAAGAACCTCGGGGCCACGATCCGGGAGGCCGGAACCACCGCCGAAGGCGTAACGGTCTCCGAGCGATTCGCCCGGAGCCTCGGCTCGGACGCGCACCAGGTCGACGGGTCCGGGCTCACCGCCACCAACCGGGCCGAGCCCGCGGACGTCGTGAAGTTGCTCTCGCGGGTCCGGGAGAAGCCCTACGGCCGCGAGTTCGTGGATTCGCTGGCGATCAGTGGGGTCGACGGCACCATCGGAAGCCGGATGCGAGGATCCGCCGCCCAGGGCGTCTGCCACGCGAAGACGGGCACGATCACCGGGGTGAGCGCACTGTCCGGTTACTGCCTGCAGGGCAAAGGCAAGAAGTACGCATTCTCGATCCTGATGAACGGCGTCAGGGATCTGAGCGCTGCGCAGCGGGGCCAGGACAAAATCGCAGCCCTCATTGCCCGTTTATAAGGAATCCACAGTCACTTCGCTCATAGGAAGTTGAGAATGGTTTCGCTGTGCGACTTGGATTGTGGGGTCTGCTACTCGATCAGGTCAAGCAAACCCTGTTTGTCAAGCACGGGAACTTCGAGCTTCTCGGCTTTTTCGAGCTTCGACCCGGCGCTTTCTCCTGCCACCACGTAATCGGTCTTCTTCGAGACCGATCCGGTGACCTTTCCGCCGGCCTGCTTGACCATCGCGCCGGCCTCGTCGCGGGTAAGGCCCTCCAGGGTGCCGGTCAGGACTACCGTCTTCCCGTCGAGCGGGCCACCCTCCTGACGGCGTTCGGATTCGGCCAGCTCCATTCTCAGCCCGGCATTCCGGAGCCGTTCGACGATCGCCCAGGTGCGGTCGTCCTCGATCGACTCGCTGACCTGGCGGGCCATGATCGGCCCGATTCCTTCAGTCCGTTCGATCCGCTCCGGATCCGCCTCGTGGAGCGCGTCGATGGTGCCGAATTCGGCCGCGAGCGCCTCGGCGGTCACGAAGCCGACCCCGGGCAGGCCGAGCGCGTAGAGGACCCGCGAGAACGGCTGCTCGCGTGACTTCTCGATCTCGCCGATCAGGTTGGCCGACGAGGTCTCACCCATCCGGTCGAGCGACTGGAGCTGCTCCCTGGTGAGCTCGTAGATGTCGGCCACGTCGCTGATCAGGCCCTCCTGGAGGAAGCGGTAGACCTGTTTCTCCCCCAGTCCTTCGATGTCCATCGCGCCGCGTGAGACGAACTGCTTGATGTGCTGGAAGATCTGGCCGGGGCAGCCGGCGCGGTTCGGGCAGATCGAGAAGACCGAGTCCTCGGGCTTGATGACCGGGGTGCCGCAGGCCGGGCACTCCTTCGGCGGTTTCGGCTTGACCGCATCCTCCGGCCGCTTCTGGGGCAAGGCAGAGATTACCTGCGGGATCACGTCCCCGGCCCGCAGCACCACGACCTCGTCCCCTTCTCGCACGTCCTTCCGTTCGAGGTCCTCCTCGTTGTGGAGGGTCGCGTTGGAAACCGTGACCCCGCCGACGTGGACGGGCTCGAGCTTGGCCCACGGGACCATGTGACCGGTCCGCCCGACGTTCCAGTCGATGGCCAGCAGCTTCGTGGTCGCCGTGGTCGGCGGGAACTTCCAGGCGACCGCCCAGCGCGGCTGGCGGCCCGCAGACCCGAGCTCTTTCCAGAGGTCGAGCTGGTCCACCTTGATCACGACACCGTCGATCTCGAAGTCGATAGTGTCCCGGTTGTCGAGCCACCACAGGCAGCGTTCGAGAACCGCTTCGATCGAGTCGTGCTGGGCAGTTTCGGGATTGGTCTTGAACCCGTGCTCGGCCAGCCACTCGACCTCGTCGTAGTGGGTGTGGAGCTGCCGGACCCCGTCGGTAGTCCCGAGCGCGTAGGACCAGACCGACAGCGGCCGTTCGGCGGTCGCCTTGGGGTCGACCTGGCGGATCGAGCCGGCGGCCGAGTTCCGCGGGTTGGCGAACGCGGGCAGGTCGGCGTCCACCCTCTTCTGGTTGAACTCGGCGAAAGCGGCCAGCGGCATGTACACCTCGCCCCGGACCTCGACCAGCGCCGGTGCGTCCTTGATTTCCTTCGGCAGTTCTTCGATCGTCTCGATGTTGTGGGTCACGTCTTCGCCGACCCGACCGTCACCGCGGGTGGCGCCACGGACGAACTTGCCGTTCTCATAAGTGAGTGAGATCGCGAGGCCGTCGATCTTCGGCTCGGTCACATACGAGATCTCGCCGGCGTCGATGTCCCGCTTCTCGAGGTGGTTGCGGATCCGCTTCTCCCAGGCGAGCAGTTCCTCTTCGGTCCGGGCGTTGGCCAGGGAAAGCATCGGAATCGCATGTTCGACCGGTGCGAACCCGGTCGAAGGCGGGGCGCCGACCCGCTGCGTCGGCGAGTCGCCGGTGACCAGCTCCGGATACTCCGCTTCGAGCTTCTCGAGTTCGGCGTAGAGCCGGTCGTACTCCTCGTCGGATATTTCCGGGTCGTCCTCCTGGTGGTACAGGCGGATGTGGCGGTTCAGCTCCTCACGGAGTTCGACGATCTTCTTCCCGGGACTGGCGGCCACGTCGAGTACTTACCCCCGGGTGGCGCCGAGAACCCGCTCGAAGTCACGCTGCCTGAGTCCCTCGAGTTCCCCGTGATGGGTCCAGTCGAGGTCGAGCGGGGTGACCGAGATCCGGTCGCGGGCGATCGCGCCGATGTCGGTTCCTTCTTCGTCTCCCATGCTCGGCTCGAAGCCGTAGATCCGGTAGCTGGTGCGCCCCGTCTCCTCGTCGTGCTCGACCTTCCGGAGTTCGTCGCGGTAGAGCCGCTTGCCGAGCCTGGTCACGTCCACCCCGGCCGGCACGGCCCCGGGCACGTTGATGTTGAGGAGCGTGCCTTCCGGAAGCGGGTGTTCCATGATCTCGCGGACGGTGTCGGCGGTGAAACGGGAGGCGACTTCGAAGTCGTATTGGCGCTGCGGCGAGTAGCCCATGTGGCCGTTCTCGGACTGCTGGGAGACCGCGATCGCAGGGATCCCGAGCAGGATGCCTTCGAGGGCGGCCGCGACCGTGCCGGAGTAGGTGACGTCGTCGCCGATGTTCAGTCCGTGGTTGGTGCCGGAGACGACCAGGTCCGGCCGGTCACCGACCAGGCCGACGTCGGCGAAACGAACGCAGTCCACCGGCGTGCCGTCTGTCGCGTGGCCGAGGTCACCGTCCTCGAAGCGGACTTCCTCCACCGACAGGGGTGACCGCGTGGTGATGCTGCGGGCGGATGCGCTGCGGTTCGAGTCGGGCGCGATGACGTCGAGCGTCACCCCGTCGATCTCACGCAGTTGCCGACGGAGGGACTGGAGGCCCTGGGCCCCGATCCCGTCGTCGTTGGTCAGCAGGATGCGCACAGGTCAAGGATAGGTGACGAGCCGCGGCTCAGCGGATCAGCTGGCGTGGCGGCGGTTCCGGGTAGTCGACCCGGACGAGGGTCAGCCCTTCCCCGGGAGCGGTCATGCCCGCAGCCGGCCGCTCCGCACCTTCGAGCAGGGCCTCGAACTCGGTGAAAGGCATGCTGCCGTCGGCCACGTCGACCATCGTCCCGACCAGAACCCGGACCATGCTGCGGAGGAACGACTCCCCGGTGATCCAGAACTGGAGCGTGTCGGTCTTGAGCGGCTCCCCGGCCGCGGGATCCTCGAGACCCGGCTCTTCGACCCATCGGGCCGAGTGCACCAGACGGGAGAAACGGGTGTGGTAGGTCTCGGTCGGCGTGAAGGCGGTGAAGTCGTGCTTGCCGACGATCGCTTCCGCACAACGGTCGAGGGCTTCCCGGTCGAGTGGGCGCGAGATCCACCAGGCGCGGCCGGGCGCGAATGGGTTGCCCGGCTTGCGGTTGAGGATCCGGTAGCAGTAGGTGCGGGACACTGCGTCACGGCGGGCGTCGAAGGAGTTCTCGACCCGGGTGACCGCCCGGATGGCCAGCTCGACGGGGGTCAGCCCGTTCAGGCTGCGGATGATCGAAGCGGGCATCTCGCCGTCCCAGGAGAAGCTCGCGACCTGACCAATGGCGTGAACGCCGGCATCGGTGCGACCGGCGGTGATGACTTCGATCTCTGGCGCCCGCAGGGTTATGCGGAGGGCCCGCTCGATGCAGCCCTGGACGGTATGGGTGCCGTCCTGCCGGCCCCAGCCGCTGAAAGCGGTGCCGTCGTATTCGATGTCAAGCCGGTAGGTGGCCAAGTTGGCAACTTTAGATCGCGCACGGTGTGCGATGCCGCCGTGATCTACCAGTAGGGCTGGATGATCTTGAGTCTGGCCTTGTCCTTCTTGCCACCGGCGTAGGCGGAGATGACGGCCTTCCCCCTGGTTCCGCGCCTGGCGGTCACCTTGAAGCTCTCGGTGACGGTCCAGCCCGGCTTGATGCGGTCGATGTAGAACTTCTCGGGCTTCGGCTTCACCCGCTTCTTCTGTGAAGAACCGAAGCTCACTTCAACGACCCTCGCGGCACGCTTGCCTTTGTTGGTCACGGCGACCTGCATGTTCAGGTATCCGTCGGCGTAGATCCAGTTGGCACCGATGATCTCGACCTTGGTGATGTTCGGCCGCTTGTCCGGGATCGCGCACTTCTTCTTGGTGCAGTTGCCGTTGCCGTTGTCATTGCCCCCGTTATTACCGCCACCACCGTTGTTGTTGCCGCCACCCGAAGGACCGGTGGGTCCGGTCGGACCGGTGGGTCCGGTCGGGCCCGTGACGGAGCCGCCACCACCGGTCGGGCCGTCGGGAACGATCGCCCCGCCTATCCGCTCGACCGCGTTGTGCCCGGTGTCGGAGATGAAGAGCGAGCCGGCGGAGTCCACGGCGACGCCGGTGGGACCGGAGAAGGAACCGACGCCGGGCCCGGTCCACTTCTGCACGAAGTTGCCGGATGCGCTCAGTTTCTGGATGCGGTCGTTGCCTGTATCGGCGACGTAGGTCGCGCCGGTGGCATCGACGTCGAGACCGGTCGGTCCGTTCAGGAATCCGTCGGCGGAGCCGGGCGCACTCCAGACGGCGAGCACCGTGCCGGTCGGGCTGCTCTTGATGATCCGGGAGTTGCCGGTGTCGGAGACGTAGACATCGCCATCGTCATCGACCGCGATGCCCTGCGGGCTCTCGATGCCGCTCAGGACGGCAAAGGTGAACTGCGATCCACACCAGCCCCAGGCGTTGCATTTGACGACCCGGTCGTTGCCGGTGTCGGCGACGTACAGGTTGCCGCCGTCGTCGATGGCCAGCGCGGACGGATTCTTGAAGTTGCCGAGAGCGGTCCCGTTCGATCCCCACTCGGTCTGGAAGCTGCCGTTCGGGAAGAGACGCTGGATCCGGTGGTTGCCGGTGTCGGCGGAGAAGATCGCCCCGCCCGGTTCCACCGCTACACCCTTGGGAACCTTGAACTGCCCGCCGGCGGTGCCATTGGACCCGATGCCCTGGAGCTGTGTACCCGCGGGGCTCAACTGGAAGATCTGGTCCTGGCCGGTCGCCGCCACATACACCTTGCCGTCGGAGTCGGTGGCAACCTGCGACGGTCCGGTCACGGCTCTGGGCCACGCAGCCTCGGCAGCGGTAGCCGTCGTGAAGATGCAAAGCAAAACCACGGCAGTCGCGCCGAACGCTTTCATGACCACTCGACTACGTGCGAAAGCAGACTTCAAGAAGCTCCCTGGATTGGAAATTCAGTTCATGACGGTAGCAGAGAACCCCCTGTTTCAGGCCGAACTTCTCCGCGCTGGGTGCGTATAGGAACAAAGCACGGCAAAGAACGTCCACGAGTCTGACGTTCCTGAGGGCCGCCCGCCACCTCAGCTCTTAACGAGAAAGGGCGCCCACCGGGCGCCCTTTCGAATATCCATGCGACCGGCGAGGTCCTACACCAGCTCCAGAAAGACCATTTCGGTCGAATCCGACTTGCGGGGACCGATCTTGATGATCCGGGTGTATCCACCGGGGCGCTCGGCGTAACGGGGTGCGATCTCTTCGAACAGCTTGTGGACCGCGAACTTGTCGTTGCTGAGAGTCGAGAGGGCCTGCCGGCGGGCGTGGAGGTCTCCGCGCTTCGCCAGGGTGATCAGCTTCTCGATCTCGGGCTTCGCCGCCTTGGCTTTCGCCTGGCTGGTCTTGATGCGCTCATGGTCGATCAGTTCCTTCGAGAGGTTCGCCATCAGCGACTTCCGGTGGGCGGAATCGCGACCGAGCTTGTTTCTTTTCTTGGCGTGGCGCATCGTTTTCTCCTAGTTGCTGACCGGGGTCAGTCCTGGCGGAGGTCGTAACCGCGGTTCTGCAGGTTTTCGATGACCTCTTCGATTGACTTCTGGCCGAAGTTCGGGATTGCGCCGAGTTCGGACTCGGACTTCTGGAGCAGCTGGCCGATGGTCTCGACGCCGGCACGCTTCAGGCAGTTGAAGGAACGGACGCTGAGCTCGAGTTCGTCGATGAGGATGTCGTTGTCGGGCCCGGCTCCGCCACTCGCCCCATTGGACTCGGCGGCAGCGGCTTCGGCGACGACGGGCTCACGAGCGGTGAGTTCCTCGACCCGGTCCGGATCGCTGAAGATCGCCAGGCTCTTGATCAGGATTTCGGACGCCTCACGAAGGGCCGTGTTCGGCTCGATCGATCCGTCGGTTTCAAGCTCGAGCGTCAGCTTGTCGTAATCGGTGCGCTGGCCTACACGGGCGGCTTCGACGACGTAGGAAGCACGGCGGATCGGCGAGAAGATCGAGTCGATCGGGATGACGCCGATCGGCTGGTCCTCGTCCTTGTTCTCCTCGGCAGGGCGGTAACCGCGGCCGCGGCCGATGGTCACGTACACCTCGAGGCGGGTCTTCTTCTCGAGGGTGGCGATCGGAGCATCGGGATTGAGGATCTCGACGCCGGCGGGCAGGTCGATGTCGGCGGCGGTGACGTCACCGGGACCGGTGACGACGATCGGCGCTTCGACCGCGTCGGACTCGGTGTGCATACGCACGACGAGGTCCTTGAGATTCAGGACGATGTCGGTTACGTCTTCCTTGACACCGCTGATGTTCGAGAATTCATGACTGACGCCCTCGATGCGGACCGACGTGATCGCGGCTCCGCCGAGTGACGAGAGCAGAACGCGCCGGAGGCTCGAGCCGAAGGTGTAACCGAAGCCCTTGTCGAGGGGCTCGATGGTGAAGACACCCTTGTTCTCGTTGACCTGCTCGGAGCTGATGCTGGGTACTTGGAAGTCTGTGCTCATAAAGTTCCTTGGTTATTCGTGGGAGGGAGGACTGGCGGACAAGCCGGAAGGCCTAGACGCGACGGCGCTTGCGCGGACGGCAGCCGTTGTGTGCCTGGGGGGTCACGTCCTTGACGCTGGTCACGTCGAGCCCTGCGGCCTGAAGTGAGCGAACGGCGGTGTCCTTGCCCGATCCGGCGCCCTTGGCGAAGACTTCGACCTTCTGGAGGCCGTTCTCGATGCCTTTCTTGGCGGCGGCGTCGGCGGTCACCTGTGCGGCGAACGGCGTCGATTTGCGTGAACCCTTGAATCCGGCGCTGCCGGCCGACTCCCAGGCGATGACGTTGCCCTCGAGGTCGGTCAGGGTTACGATGGTGTTGTTGAAGGAAGTCTTGATGTGCGCCTGCCCGACCGGAACGTTCTTGCGGGTCTTGCGGCGGGTACGTGCCTTCGCTGGTTTCTTCGCTGCCATGGTCTAGACCTTTCGCTTTCCGGCGACGCTCATGCGGCGGGGACCCTTGCGGCCACGCGCGTTCGTCTTGGTGCGCTGACCCCGGACCGGCAGTCCGCGACGGTGGCGCATACCGCGGTAGGCGCCGATCTCCATCAGGCGCTTGACGTTCTGGGAGCGCTCACGGCGGAGGTCACCTTCGACGTCGAGGTTCTCGATCGCCTCACGCAGCTTGATGATCTCGTCCTCGGTCAGATCCTTGACCTGGGTGTCGCGATCGATGCCGACCTCGTCAAGCAGTTTCTGGGCGGTCGACTGACCGATTCCGAAAACGTAGGTGAGGCCGATCTCGGCTCTCTTGTTCAGGGGAATGTTTACCCCGGCGATACGCGCCATTGACTAACCCTGCCTCTGTTTGTGTCGCGGGTTCTCACAGATCACCATGACGCGTCCGCGCCGGCGAATAATCTTGCACTTCTCACACATCGGTTTTACCGACGCTCGGACTTTCATCGTCCTATATTTCCTTCTGGAAGAGGTGTCCCGGTGGCCCCAGTAAACGGGCTACGGGCGTGAAAAAACGGCCCATCAGGCCGAATGGGAACAATAGCAAGAACTTTCACTCGTCGTCCCAGGGAGTCAGGATCCGCGGCCCGTCAGGGGTTGCTGCCACCGTGTATTCGAAGTGTGCGGCCATCGATCCGTCCTCGGAAAAGACCGACCAGCCGTCATTGTCCATGTAGATCCCGGGGCCGCCGGCGTTGACCATCGGTTCGATCGCGAAGACCATTCCGGCCTCGATCTCCGGCCCCTTGCCGGGGGGTCCGTAGTTCGGGATCTGGGGCTCCTCGTGCATTTCCTGCCCGATTCCGTGTCCGACCAGGGTCTTGATGACCGAGAACCCGGCCGCCTCGACGTGGGTCTGGACCGCGTGGGAGACGTCGCTCAGCCGGTTGCCCGGGACCATCTGGGCGGCAGCCAGGTCGAGCGACTCCCTGGTCACGTCGAGCAGGCGCTGGGTTGTTTCATCGATCGCCCCCACCGCCACGGTGCTGGCGCCGTCGGCGACCCAGCCGTCGAGCGTGACGCCGATGTCGATCGAGAGGATGTCGCCCTTCTCCAGGGCATAGGGACCTGGGATGCCGTGGACGACCATCGAATTCGGGGACGCGCAGATCGAGCCGGGGAAGCCCCGGAAGCCCTTGAAGGTCGGGACACCACCCTGGGACCGGATGAACTTCTCGGCCATCTCGTCGAGCTCGAGCGTGGTCACGCCGGCGCGGGTAGCTTTCCGGACCATCTGCATGCAGCGGGCGTGGACCTTCCCCGCCTCCGCCATCAGGTCGAGCTGCTCGTCCGTCTTCCTGGTGATCATGGATCGGCTACAGCCGGAACTACGAGCCCTCTTCGAGGCTCAGTGTCGAAATCAGTTTGCGGATCGATTCTTCGACCTTCTCGGGGGTCTCGCCACCCTCGACCCGGTTCAGCAGGCCCTGCTTCTTGTAGAAGTCGACCAGCGGCGCAGTCTTCTCGTGGTATTGCTCGAGCCGGTGGCGCACGACTTCGGGCTTGTCGTCGTCGCGCGTTATCAGTGCGGAACCGTCGATGTCGCAGACACCGTCGACCTTCGGCGGGTTGAATTCGACGTGGTAGACGTGGCCGTCCTTGACGCTGACCCGGCGGCCGGAGAGGCGGCGCACGATCTCCTCGTCGGAGGACTCGATCAGGATGACGGCGGTCAGGGAGCGGCCGAGCTCGTGGAGCTTTTCGTCGAGGGCCTCGGCCTGCGGCACCGTGCGCGGGAAGCCGTCGAGGATGAAGCCGTGCTCGGCCCCGGGATCCTCCAGCCTCTCGGCGATGATGCCGATCAGGACCTCGTCCGGCACCAGGTCGCCGCGGTCCATGTACTCCTTGGCCTTCAGACCGACGTCGGTCTCGTCCTTGACCGCCGCGCGCAGGATGTCCCCGGTCGCGTAGTACGGCAGTTCGAGGTCCTCCTGGAGCCGTTCGCCCTGGGTTCCTTTGCCGCTACCGGGCGGACCGAGAAGAATGAGGTTGAGGTTCGGCATATCGAAGGCCCTCTACTTGAGGAAGCCTTCGTAGTTCCGCATCATCAGCTGGGCCTCGAGCTGCTTGACCGTGTCGAGCGCGACGCCGACGACGA
>JBPPMI010000265.1:0-2196 GCA_051305975.1 Solirubrobacterales bacterium | reverse complement strand
GGGAGGCGCAGGGTTACCTCGATCTCGGGCGCGTCACCGGCCAGGCCCGAGCGTAGGACCTGGACGTCCTCGGTCAGTGCAGTGCTCATGTCGCCTCCCGGCAGCCGTGAATCATCTAAGTGCTCTAAGTGCTCTAAGTGCTCTAAGTGCTCTAAGTTACACGGCCCGGGGAGTGACGGTGGTGGGCGGAAATCGACGGCTGGCTTTAGTCCGCAACGACAGTCTTGCGGACATTTCGCGGGACTATAGCCAAATGAACCGACCCCCGATCCTGCGTTTCTGCAGGTCAGCAACGCGGCGCCGGCTTCGCTGGGCGCACCGTGGTGCGCGAAGATTCGGCGTAGTCGTTGCGGTCCGAGCGGGTCGAGGTGGATCCTGGTGTCGTTCGTCGTGGCGACCCCGCAAGGCCCCTTGGTGCCGGTGAGCCCGCAGGTCAGCATGGCGGCGGAGGACTTCCACGGGAACCGTGGATTGGTGCCTTGAGCCCGAGCGTCAGACTTCCGAGTACTCCCTGTCCTCCCCACGACGGACACCCGTTGTGAACTCGAAGGGAGCAAGGCAATGGAAGTCGTTCATGGCCGGTGCGCCGGGCTGGACATCTCAAAGAAGGATGCCAAGGTCTGCGTCCGGATCGCTGGCGCTGGGCGCCGCAAAACGGTCGAGACAGTCACGACCTGGAGTTCGATGACCAACCAGGTCCTCGCGCTGCGCGAGCACCTCATCGCCCAGAAGGTCACCTGTGTGGTGATGGAGGCGACCAGCGACTACTGGAAGCCGTTCTACTACCTGCTTGAGGACCTGCCCGGCGTGGAGTTGATGCTGGTCAACGCCCGGCACGTGAAGAACCTGCCCGGCCGCAAGACCGACGTCGCGGATGCGACCTGGCTGGCCCAGCTCGGCGCCCACGGCTTGGTCCGGGGATCGTTCGTGCCACCAGCCCCGATCCGGCAGTTGCGAGACCTCACTCGTGCCCGAACCGCGATCACCCGAGAACGCTCCCGTGAGGTCCAGCGACTGGAGAAGCTGCTCGAGGACGCCGGCACAAGCTGTCCGCGGTTGCCAGCGACATCCTCGGAGTGTCGGGACGAGCGATGCTGGAACGCCTCATCGCAGGCGATCGTGATCCCGTCCAACTCGCGGACCTGGCCAAGCGACGCCTGCGGTCGAAGATCCCGGAACTCACCGAAGCGCTGGTCGGCCGGTTCACCGAGCACCACGCCTTTTTGGCTCGGGTGCACCTGGACCTAATCGACCGACACACAGCCGCGATCGAGGAGATCACCGCGCGGATCGAGGCGGTGATCGAACCGTTTCAGGGCTTCCGAGACCTGATCAGTTCGATCCCCGGCATAGCGACCTTGGTCGCCGACGTCATCATCGCCGAGACCGGCGCGGACATGACCCGGTTCCCCACGGCCAAGCACTTGGCCTCATGGGCGGGCACCACGCCGGGCAACAACGAGTCTGCCGGTAAGAAGAAGTCCACCCAGACTCGGCCCGGTAACCCCTACCTGCAAGGAGCGCTCGGCCAGGCCGCCATGTGGGCAGCCCAGCATCCACACACCTACCTGGGCGCCCGCTACCGACGGATCTCGCTCCGGCGAGGCCCGCAGCGCGCCAACGTGGCGATCCAGCATTCGATCCTGATCGCGATCTGGCACATGGGCCACACCGGCGAGCTCTACGAAGACCTCGGCGGCGACTACTACACCCGGCTCAACCCCGAACGTGCCCGCACCCGCGCGATCCGCCAGCTCGAGGCCATGGGCTACCAGGTCACCCTCGACCAGGCATCCTGAAATACCCTGACGCGAAGCCCCACCCACTTGAGGTGAATCTTCGCGTCAGGGGCCGTTCTGTCAGGTCGTGAGACCTAGATATCGTAGTAGAGCTCGAACACCACAAGCGGTGTTGGCAGGTCTTGGTCAACTCGGGAAAACACGGTCTGACCTGCGGAAACGTCGATTTTGGCGGTTGGGCGAAGTTGGCTGATTTTGGCCTCGAACGGATCTCCTGCGGAATCCCTGCGGAATTTGGCGGAGTCGCGACGAACGCAGTACGCCGCCCTACGCCTGGTTGCCGCCTCCGTACGTCCTCCCCAGGCCGACTGCGGTTGCTGCCAAGGCGGCTGTGCCCACGACGGCCGGCCCCTTGTCCTTACTCTGCTGGATCGCCTTCGACCCGAACTCCACAACG
>JBPPMI010000264.1:0-4973 GCA_051305975.1 Solirubrobacterales bacterium | reverse complement strand
AGCTGATCATCGCCGTCTGGCCGTGGGGCGCCTACCTCGGTGAAGATGGCAAGAAGCACGGGATCCGGGCCAAGGTCTCTTCCTGGCGCCGGGTCTCCGGTGCGGGGCTCGTCCCGCACGCCAAGGCTTCCGGGCAATACCTGAACTCGATCCTTGCCAAGACGGAATCGGCCAACGCCGGCTACGAAGAGGCGATCCTGCTGGATGATCGCGGCTTCGTCTGCGAGGGCTCGGGCGAGAACATCTTCGTGGTCAAGGACGGCAAGGTGGCGACACCGCCGCAGGTCGCTTCGATCCTCGACGGCATCACCCGAAAATCGGTCATGCAGATCCTCGAAGATCGCGGTTACACCTGCATCGAGCGCGATCTGGCCCGGTCCGAGCTGTACACCGCCGATGAAGTCTTCATGTGCGGCACCGCCGCCGAGATCGTCCCGGTCCGCGAGATCGACGACCATCCGCTGGGCGAGCCGGGTGATGTCACACAAATGGTCCAGGCCAAGTTCGAGGACGCGATCTACGGCCGCGCGCCCGAGTACTCGGAATGGCTGGACCTCGTCGGCGAACCGAGTAAAGTCATCTCCTGATGTTTCACCTCTTTCACGAGAACATCCGAATTTCCCGAATTACGGGCGCTGCGGGCTGACAGCTCGCGGCAGCGCGGCCCTGGCCGCGTTTTCGGTCCCTCAGGGGACATTTGATTCGGTTTTGATTTTCTGAAAGGACTTATTCGATGGACAAGGTGAAGCTCTACGACACGACGCTGCGGGACGGTATGCAGGGTCACGGCATGTCACTCTCTGCTGCGGAGAAAGTGCGGGTGGTGCACGCACTGGACGCACTCGGGATCCAGTTCATCGAGGCGGGCTTCCCGTCTTCGAACCCCAAGGAGGCCGAACTGTTCGACCTGCTTGCGGGCGAGACACTCGAGCAGGCGACGATCTGCGGCTTCGGCATGACCAGGCGGCGGGGGATCGAGGCGGCCGAGGATGAAGCGCTGCGGACCCTCGCCGACACTTTCGCCCCGGTGATCACGCTGGTCGGCAAGACCTGGTCACTCCACCTGGAGAAGGTCACCAAGGTGTCTCCAGAGGAGAACCTGGCGATGATCACCGAGTCGATCGAATTTCTGGTTACCGCCGGCAAACGGGTCATCTACGACGCCGAACACTTCTTCGACGCCTGGCGCGACGACGCCGGCTACTCGCTCGAGTGCCTGAAGGCGGCAGCGGCCGCAGGTGCCGAAAACCTCAGTCTCTGCGACACCAACGGATCCAGCCTGCCGGACCAGGTCGCTGCGGCAACCCGGGAGGTGAAGGCCGCCTTCGGTGATTCCATTGAACTCGGCTGCCACGTCCACAACGATGCCGAGTGCGGCGTCGCGAACTCGCTGGCCGCCGTCAAAGAAGGCGTCCGGCTGGTCCAGGGCACTATGAACGGGTACGGGGAACGTTGCGGCAACGCCAATCTCGTCTCGATACTTCCCGCCCTGCAGCTCAAGATGGAGTACGACGTGGTCACGCCGGAACAGCTCGAGCAACTTTCGACGTCATCGCACTTCCTGGCCGAACTGTTGAACGTGCCGCTCGATCCCGACCAGGCGTACGTCGGCCGGAACGCCTTCGCCCACAAGGGCGGTATGCATGTGGCCGGCATCGCCGTCGACTCGCGCACTTTCGAGCACCTCGAGCCCGCCCTCGTCGGCAACCAGACCTCGGTGCTTCCTTCGGAGCTGTCGGGCAAAGCGACGATCCTCCAGAGGGCCGAGTCGATCGGCCTCGAGATGGATGACAATCAAGCCCGCGTGGCGATCGACGAACTGAAGGTCCGTGAGCACGAGGGATACCACTACGAAGCCGCCGAGGCGTCCTTCGACCTGCTGCTGAGGAAACTGACCGGGGACTACGAGCCCCTGTTCAAGCTCGAGGGCTTCAAGGTGACCACCGAGATGCGGGAAGACGGCAAGGTCGAGACCGAAGCCACCCTGAAGATCGACGTCCAGGGTGAACGGCACCTGACGGTCGCGGAAGGCAACGGCCCGGTGAACGCGCTCGACTCCGCCCTTCGTGAGGCGATCACGGCGTACTACCCCCACCTGGCTGACGTGGAACTGACCGGTTACAGGGTGCGCATCCTCGATTCCGATCACGGCACCGGCGCCGGCACCCGGGTGCTGCTCGATTCGACCAACGGCGAAGAGTCGTGGGGTTCGATCGGCGTGTCGGAGAACATCATCGAAGCTTCGTGGGAAGCACTGGTCGACTCGCTCGAGTACGCGTTCCCCAGGCAGGGCGGTGCCGAAGAGTGAACCAGGAGCCTCTGCCACTCGCGAAGCCGGTGATCGGCGAGGAAGAGGAACGGCTGGTGCTCGAAGTGCTGCGCTCGGGTCATCTCTCCCTGGGTCCGATGGGAAGGAGGTTCGAGGAGGAGTTCGCGGCCTGGCTGGGGGTCGATGATGCGGTGTCGGCCAGCAGCGGGACCACCGCCCTCCATCTCGGCGTCCGGGCTTCCGGTTGGGGTGCGGGCGACGAAGTCGTGCTCAGCCCGTTCACCTTCGTGGCCAGCGCCAACTGCCTGCTCTACGAGGGCGTGAAGCCGGTTTTCGCCGACATCGATCCGGTGACCCTGAATCTCAGGCCCGAATCGGCTGCGGCAGCGATCGGCGAGAGGACGGCGGGCCTGCTGCCGATCGACATCTTCGGTTACCCGTCCGACATGGCCGGGTTCGAGAAGCTTGCTACGAATCGGGGCCTAGGGCTGCTCGAGGACTCGGCCCAGGCGCTCGGTGCAATCGACGCAGACGGCCGGAAAGCCGGCAGTCGTGGCAATCTAGCGGTGTTCGCCTTCTACGCCAACAAACAGATGACTACTGGCGAGGGCGGCATGATCATCCCGCGTGACGCCGACGAAGCCGAGCGGCTCCGGTCCGAGAGGAACCAGGGGCGGGCGGTCGACATGGACTGGCTCGACCACGACCGGCTCGGCTTCAACTACCGGCTGTCCGACGTCGCCGCTGCGATCGGCGTGGCCCAGGTGGCGAAGCTCGACCGCATCCTGGCCGACCGGGCCGCCGCCGCGGGGCTCTATGCCGAACACCTGGGCGGGATCGAAGGTCTCGGACTTCCATCACCAGACGTGGGACGGGCCCGGCGCAGCTGGTTCGTTTTTCCGGTGCGCCTGCCGGAAGGTTCCGACCGCGACGGAATCATCGACAAGCTGGCTGAATCAGGCATTCCGGCCAAGGCCTACCTCCCGGCCATCCACCTCTTTCCGCAGTTCGAACAATTCGGCTACGGGGCTGGCGACTTCCCCGTGGCCGAAGGCATCGCCGCCCGGTCGATGGCGTTGCCGTTCTACGGTGACCTGTCCGAAGCCGATGCATCCCGGGTGGCGGACGCTCTCCAGCGGGCGCTGAAGGGATAATCGGGCTGTGTCCCGGTCCCACGACAAGAGCGCTTCCCGGTTCCGCGAGGGACCCGACCCGCGATTCTGGCGCCTCAACCGCTCGATCGACTTCGACCGGTACCTCGCGCCCTACGACATCGTCCAGTCGCGGGCCCATGCGAAAGCCCTGAACCGGATCGGCGTGATCGGGGACGACGAGATCGAAACCCTGGACTCGGCCCTGGCCGAAATCGGGGTCGAACTCGACGAGAACCGGTTCGAGTTCACGGAAGGTGACGAAGACGTTCACATGGCGATCGAGCGGCGCCTCGGCGATCTGGTCGGCCCGCTCGCCGGCAAGCTTCACACGGGACGGTCCCGGAACGACCAGGTAGCGACCGACATCGCGATGGCCGTGATGAACCACTCCGAACGCGCCATGACCCTGATCGCCGGCGCAATGGCCGAATTGCTGCGCCTCGCGAAGGTCCACGACGCCTGGGCGATGCCCGGATACACCCACCTCCAGCGAGCCCAGCCGGTCTACCTCGGCCACCACCTGCTCGCCTATTTCTGGATGCTCTCGCGGGACTACGAGCGATTCGCCGCCGCGCGCAGGTCGGCCGCCGTGATGCCACTCGGATCCGGCGCCCTCGCCGGCGTCAACTGGAAGATCGACCGGCGGGCCGTCGCCGCCGACCTCGGCTTCGACGACATCACACCGAACTCGCTCGACGGTACATCCAACCGCGACTTCGTGCTCGACTACCTTTCCGCCGCTTCGATCTGCGCAACCCACCTCTCGCGGCTCGGTTCCGAGCTCGTGATCTGGTCGAGCACCGAATTCGCCTTCTGCCAGATCGCTGAACCGTTCACTTCGGGCTCGAGCATCATGCCGCAGAAGCAGAACCCCGATTCGGCGGAGCTGTTGCGGGCGAAGGCCCCGCGGGTGATCGGCGACTTCACGACCCTGCTCGGCGTCATGCACGCCCTGCCGCTCACCTACGGCAAGGACATGCAGGAGGACAAGGAGCCGTTCTACGACGCGGTCGAAACGATCGAAGCGAGCCTCGACATGACCGCCGGCATCCTGGAAGGGATCGAATTCGACCGGGAACGGCTCTTTGCCGCGTCCGGCGACGAGATGCTGGCGGCAACCGAAGTGGCCGACCTCCTGGTGCGGCGCGGAGTGACTTTCCGCGATGCCCACGGCATCGTCGGAGACCTGGTGCGGCTCTGCGTGGCGCAAGGCAGGAACCTTTCCGATCTGACGCTGGACGAACTGGCCGAACGGTCGGATCAGCTCGACGACGAGTACTACGAGGTGCTGAAGCAGGGAAGCTGGCTCGAGTCGAAGCTCAGCGAAGGCGGGACGTCGAGCGAAAGCCTGGCCGTCCAGATCGCGCTCGCCGAGGAGCGCGTCAACTCCCTGTAACCCGGGGAGGCTCCGCCGGTGCTCGGTGCGGGTGTGGTCGGTGCGGGAGCGGGGGCCGGGGCTGTCGGGGCCGGAGTGGTTGGTGCGGGCGCCGGGGCCGGCGTGGTCGGGACAGTCGTTTCGGGGGCCACGTAGTCGGTCGACGGTGCGACGT
>JBPPMI010000263.1:0-2238 GCA_051305975.1 Solirubrobacterales bacterium | reverse complement strand
TGAGGTGCCGTCCAGTCGCCCGTGCCCTGATCGATGTGGTCAATCCGGACCGAACCGTCCGAAGCGAAGTAGCCGCTCGGGCAGGTCGCGGTGACGGTCTTCTGCTCGCCGGCCTCGAGGTCGATCTGTGTCTCGACCTTCTGGACGTCGAGGAGGTGGTCGCTCGCGTTGTTGAAGGTGCCGATCGGATCGACCTTGACCTTCACCTGGTAGACCGTCTCCTCGCCCGGGTTGAGCGCACCGATGGCACAGTTGACCGTACCGGTGGTTTCGACACACGGCGCGTCAGCCGAGACGAAAGTGACTCCGACCGGCAGCGAGTCCGTGATCTTCACGTCCTGCGCGATCGCCGTGCCGATGTTCTTCGCCTTCAGCGTGTAGGTGACGATGTCACCCGGACGCGGGTTGACCGGGGCGGCCGTCTTGATGATCTCGACGTTCGCTTCGCCCTTGACGATGGTCTCGACGGTGTCCGTGTTGTCGTCCGGCGTCGGCTCCCATTCCTTCTGGGTGGCCGTCGCGGTGTTGACCACCGTGGTGCCGGCGACCGCATAGGTCGCCTTGACCTTGATGGTCACCGACTTGGACTCACCCGAGAGGATCGTCCCGAGGTTGCAGACGGCAGCCGAGCTGCAGTCAGCCGATGACACGAAGGTCAGGCCGGCGGGCAGCGGGTCGTTGATCACGACGTCGGTGGCCGTGTTCGGCCCCTTGTTCTCGACCGTGATGCCGTAATCGAATACTTCGTTCGACTCGACCTCTGCCGGAGCCGTCTTGGTCAGGACGAGATCGGCGATCGGGAACTTGAGCGTCGCCTTGGCGTCGTCTTCGTCCTTGTACGGACCGTCGGCGTTGCCCGGGTTGCCACTCGAGTCCCTGGAAGCGGCGTCCGAGTCGTTGATCTGGGGGTTCGGGTTCGCACGGGCAGCGAGCTGCGGCGTGGCCGTGAAGTTGATCACGACCGAGGCGCCGGGGTTGATCGTCTGACCGGAGAAGTTCCAGGTCAGCTTGTCGCCGGCCGGGTTCGTGACGACCGTCGGCTCTGCCGACGCCCCACCGGTGATCGAGGTCGATCCGGCGTCATAGGTCCAGTCGGCCGGCAGGGTGTCAGTGACGACCGTGTCGAACGCCTTGGCCACGTTGGCGTTGTTCTTGATCTCGATGCGCCAGGGGAAGGACTGCTCCACGGGTGCGTCGGCGATGTCCGGGAATCCGGGCTTGCCGGTGGTCTTGGTTACCTGAATCTCCGGGAACTCGTAGGAGAGGATCACCGTGTCGTCGTTCGCGCTGTACTCGCGGAAGACCCACGTCGGGTTCGCGGCACGGTCGGTCGAGGACACACCGAAGTAGCTGGGCGCCTTGGCCGTGTTGACCGCGGTCTGACCATTGATGAGACTGAGCGACGAAACGGAGTTCGCCGTGTAGGTCAGCGTGACCGTGTCACCGGGGGCGATCGGGCCGGGGATCTTCCACGACATGTTGTTATCGACCGGGTCCCAGGCCTTGGTGCTGAATCCGGCGCCGGCAGCGTTGACGACGTTGATGATCTCGACGTCGGGCTTGTCGGTCACGACAACGTCGTAGGCCGGGCTGGTGCCGTTGTTCTTGACTTCAATGCGGTAGGTCAGGCTGTCGCTCGGCTGAGCTTCCTGGCCGTTGGTGAAGGCACCGCCGTTGACGCTGACCCGCTTGTCGAGCACGACAGCCGGCTCCTTGACAGTGACCGTCGCGGTGGCGTTTGGCGAGACGTGATCGTAGGTGCGGGTGGTCGGCGGGACATTCGGATCGAACGAGTACTTGTTCGTCAGGTTCGATTCGCTCTTGATCGTGTTGATCAGGGTCTGGCCGTTGACGACGTTCGCGCCACCGTTGCGATGGGTGGCACGGACGTGAGCCTTGTAGGTGAACTCGATGACCCTGTCGGTGTCACCGGCCGCGACGTGGCCGAGGTCCCAGCCGATGTTGGTCAGACCGCCGGAGATGCTGGCGTTGTAGGTCTGGACCGTCGGGGCCGGGCTCGTGACCGAGCAGCCGGAGAAGCAACTCGAACCGACGTAACCGTCGAAGTCGAGCGAGTCCGGCAGCACGTCAGCCGCGGTCAGGTTGAAGAACTCGAGGTTCTTCGGGATCGTCAGCCTGGCCGTGTAGTTCACCGAGGTACCGATAGTGGCCGTGGTCTGAGTGACCGACTTGGTGATCGAGGAACCGGTGATCTTCACCGTGCTCGACGAGTTGGCC
>JBPPMI010000262.1:0-13089 GCA_051305975.1 Solirubrobacterales bacterium | reverse complement strand
ATTGCCGGCGAATCATCGAAGCCGCTGGAGACGCCTGCGTAGCCGTAAAGCCGCAGCTTGCCTGCTTCGAACGTCTGGGCTGGCCCGGCTGGAAAGCGCTGGAAGAGGTCTGTGCCGCGGCCCGTGACGCCGGCCTGCTGGTCGTCGCCGACGGCAAACGCGGAGACGTGCCGGTTTCGGCCAAGGCCTACGGCCAGGCGATGGTCGGTGAAACGGCGACACCTTTCGGCCCGGTGGCCGGACTGGGGGCCAATGCCTTCACGGCAAACCCGCTCCTCGGAGCCGACGCACTCGAACCCCTGGTTGCTGCGGCCGAATCGGCCGGTTCCGGAGTGTTCGCTCTGGTCCGCACCAGCAACCCCGGCGCCGCCGACGTGCAGGATCTCGGCACCCCCGATGGCCCGGTCCACGAGCGGCTCGCCGGACTGGTCGACCATTTCAGCGACCGGCTCGCCGGCGCGGACGGCAAACTGAGCGGAATGGGGGCGGTGGTCGGCGCGACCGCGCCGGAGCACATCGCCCGGCTCCGCGCACTTATGCCGCGGGCGATCTTCCTGGTTCCCGGTGTCGGCGCCCAGGGCGGACGCCCCGAGGACCTCGGCGATGCCTTCAGGCCCGGCCGGGCCGCGGCCCTCATCGCCGCGTCGCGTTCGATCAGCGGTGCCGACGATCCCGGACAGGCCGCGGAAGACCTGCGTCAGGCCGTCTGGAACGTCTCCGGTTGATCCTTCCCGGTGGCCCGGCGGCGCACCAGTCCTGACCGGTCCCGCTGTACAGTTGCGCACTCTTGGGCTCTCGTCAGGACCCGATCCCTGGACACAACCCACCGCTCCGCATGAAGAAAACTTCCCCGATAACCAGGATCCTCGCCGCCGTCGCCCTCGTGACCGCGGTCGTGCTCGTCTTCGTCGTCGTCTCCGGTTCGACCGGCACCGACGATGACGGTGGTAACGGCAAAGCGAGCCGGAACCCTGCCGGCAAGAAGGAGTCGGGCGACAAGAGCAAGTCGAGGACAAAGGCCAAGAAGTACGAAGTCAAGGAGGGGGACACCCTGACCGGCATCGCCCAGAAGACCGGGATCCCGGTGGATGAGATCCAGGCGCTGAACCCCGATCTCGATCCTCAGGCGCTCCAGGCCGGCACAGAGCTGAAACTGCGTTGACCGTGGCCGCGAGCCGCTTCGCCGGGCCGGCCCTCCGCCACATCCTCTGGCTGACCGCGCTGTCGTGCTGCCTCTTCGCCTGCTTCGCCGATGGATCGTTTGCCGCGAAGCCGGACGGCAAGGAAGGACCCCCGAAGCTCGATGCGCGCTCCTGGATCGCGATCGACGCCCGCACGGGGGAGGCCCTCGTCGAGATGAACGCCGACGAACGCCTGCCGATGGCGAGCACCACCAAGCTGATGACCGCCTACCTGGCGATGCGACGCCTTCCGATGGCAGAGGAGGTCAGGGCCAACGAATACAACGGGGTCCTCGGCGAGTCCCTGATGGGCCTCGAGGCGGGACAGGTCGTCTCGGTCCGCGACCTGCTCTACGGCCTGATCCTGTTGAGCGGCAACGATGCGGCGGTCACCCTGGCCGAGGCCGTGTCCGGCACCGAGCCACGCTTCGTCGCCCTGATGAACCGGACGGCAAGACGCCTCGGCCTTATGGACACGCATTACAACAACCCGATAGGCCTTGACGGGAAAAGTCACTACACGAGCGCCCGGGACTTGGCCGGCCTCAGCCGGACGCTCATGGAGATGCCGCGCTTTCGCCGGATCGCTTCATCGCGGATCGCCAAACTCAGGAGCTACGAGCCGCCGCTGGAGATCGAGACGCTCAACCGCTTCCTGCTCGACAATTCCTGGGCTCAGGGGATCAAGACCGGTCACACCACGAAGGCCGGCTACGTGCTCGCCTCCGACGGCCGTAAACGGGCGACCGAGCTGATCGGCGCCGTGATCGGCACCCCGACCGAGTTCTCCCGGGACGCCGAAACCGTGCGGCTTCTCGACTACGGCTTTTCGCTCTACCGCAAACGGGTACCGGTCCGGCCGGGCCGGACGGTGGTGGAGGTGCCGGTCAAGTACCAGGACGAGGACCTGGCGCTGACGTCGGAGCGGCCCGTGCGCATCGGGCTCCAGAAGGGCGAGAAGGCTTCGGTCAACGCGGAAGTGCCCGAAGAGGTGGAAGGACCGATCCGGAAGGGGCAGCGGTTCGGCAAGGTCACGGTCGCCGTCGGCGGGGACGTGATCGCGACGGTGCCGCTGTTTTCGGCGACCGCGGTCGAGAAGCCCGGCCTGCTCGACAAGCTTACGGAGAACGTACTCCTGCTCATCCTCATACTCGCAATCGTCGTCTTCGGCATACTTGTGGCAGTCGCATTGATCAGGAGGCGGCGCCAGTCAAGGATGAGGAGAAGGTTGCGTAGGGTGGCCAGAAAACCACGATGATTATCTCGGTGACATTGAACGCCGCGATCGACCGCACGGTCGCCGTTCCCAACTTTCGCCAGGGCCACCGCCACCGCTCTGTGGAAAGCCGGACAGTGCCCGGTGGCAAGGGCATCAACGTGGCGCGGGCCCTCGGATTGCTCGGCCGTCCCGTGATCGCTACCGGACTGGCTGGAGGCTCGAACGGACAACGCGTGATCGAGCAGCTTGGCGAAGAATCGATCCTCTCCGATTTCATCCAAATCTCCGAAGAGACGAGGATCAATCTCGCGGTCATCGATCCGACGTCCGGGGAGCAGACCGAGATCAACGAGCGCGGGCCCACGGTCCGGGGCGACGAACTCGATTCATTCATCAGCCGCCTCGACTACCTCGCGGGCGGGGCCAAGCTCTGCGTGCTGGCCGGGAGCCTGCCGCCGGGAGTCGACGTTGACTTCTACGCACGCCTCGTGACCACCCTCCGGGGGCGCGGCATCCCGGTACTGCTCGATGCCGAGGGCGACGCGATGTCGGCCGGGATGCGCGCCGGCCCGCACATGATCACGCCGAACCAGCTGGAAGCCGAAGAGCTGGTGGGGCACGAGTTCGATGGCGGCGATGAGCTTTTCGAAGTGCTCTCCGAGCTGATCGACCTGGGGCCCTCGGAGGCCGCGATCACCCTGCCGCAGGGCTGTGTCGCAGTCGTCGGTGAAGGTCCGGAGCAGCGGATGCTTGAAGTGACGATCGACCCGCTCGAACCGATCTCCACTGTCGGTTCCGGCGACGCCTTCGTCGCCGGCTACGTCGCCGCCCTCTACGACGGCTGGTCGCCGGAACGCTGCCTTTCTTACGGAGTGGCGTGTGGAGCCGAATCCACGCAACACCTCGGCGCCGGCCGGCTGGATCGCGGCCGGGTCGAAAGCCTGCTCGACAGCGTGCACGTGCGCCAGGTCGAGACCCCGGCGGGCGTCTAGGGATAAGGATCGGGTTCTGGCGTCTTGATCCACTCTTCGCGTGGATGCAAGGCGGCGAAACCCCTTACCGGACCGCGGTACAGGCGAACTGCCTTGTTTTTTGTACGAAATGAGAGGTGGGCAGCTACCCGCCAGAGATATCTTTTCGGCAACGGTTCGGGGCTCTCCTCCCCGGTCATGTGGCAGTAAATGAGCAAAGTGGAGCGACATGAGTCGTACCCTTTGCTCCCCTCCCTGTTGAGCCCCGGTTTGCTTCCCGCAAGCCGGGGCTCTGCAATTGCAGGGTCTTGCAGGGGCTTTGCATCCCGAACGGAGCCGGTACCCGAGGCCCACTAGGATCGGGTCCTGGCATCTTTATCCCCGCGAGCGCGGATCAAGGTGGCGAGCCCCTTAGAATCGTCCGATGGGGCACGTAACCTGCCCCTTTCAACCGCCCAGCCCTGGAGGACCTAATTGGAAATTGAGATCGGCCGAGGTAAGAAAGGCCGACGCGCATACGGGTTCGACGATGTGGCAATCGTGCCGTCCCGTCGAACACGTGATCCCGACGACATCGACATCAGCTGGACGCTGGGTCCTTACCGTTTTGACCTGCCCCTGGTCGCTTCCGCCATGGATGGTGTCGTCAGCCCCGAGACTGCTGTGCTCACGCACAAACTCGGTGGCCTCGGAGTGCTCAACCTGGAAGGGATCTGGACACGCTTCGACGATGCCGAAGAGCAACTTCACCGCGTCTCGGTCGCCCCGAAGGACGAAGCCACCGCGATCATGCAGGAGATTTACGAGACTCCGGTCCAGCCGGAGCTGATCGCGAAGCGAATCGACGAGATCAAGTCCGCCGGTGCGGTCGTCTGCGGTTCGTTCACGCCCCAGTCGGTCACCAAGTACTACGAGACCGCGCTCGAGGCCGGCCTCGACATCCTGGTCGTCCAGGGCACGGTGATCTCGGCCGAGCACGTCTCGACAACCGTCGAGCCGCTGAACCTCAAGGAATTCATCAGTGAAGTCCCGGTCCCGACCGTGGTCGGCGGCTGCGCTTCCTACTCGACCGGACTCCACCTGATGCGGACCGGTGCGGTCGGTGTCCTGGTCGGTGTCGGTCCCGGCGCAGCGTGCACCACGCGTGGCGTCCTCGGAATCGGTGTGCCCCAGGCCACCGCGATCGCCGACGTTGCCGCGGCCCGCTCCCAGCACATGCTGGAGACCGGGGAGTACGTCAACGTGATCGGCGACGGCGGCATGCGCACCGGTGGCGACATCTCGAAGGCGATCGCCTGCGGCGCCGACGCCGTGATGATCGGCTCACCGCTCGCCAGGGCCAAGGAAGCTCCCGGCCGCGGTTACCACTGGGGGATGGCGACGTTCCATTCATCACTGCCGCGTGGGACCCGGGTGACCACCGTCCAGGACGGCACGATGGAGGAGATCCTCCTCGGTCCGGCCCACACCAATGACGGCACCTTCAACCTGATGGGCGCGCTGCGGACCTCGATGGCCACCTGTGGCTACGAAGACATCCGTTCGTTCCAGCGGGCCGAGGTGATGGTAGCTCCGGCGCTGATGTCGGAAGGCAAGAAACTCCAGAACGAGCAGTCGGTCGGCATGGGATCGAACGGCCGGGCGGCCAATTCGGCCGGTGTTGAAGTGGCCGACGACTGATGTCGGTCGCTACAACCGAGGAAGTGCTGGTCCTCGATTTCGGGGGCCAGTACTCGCAGTTGATCGCCCGTCGCATCCGGGAGTGCGGCGTTTTCGCCGAGTTGCTTCCGATCACCACGCCGACCGAGAAGATCCTCGAGCGGGATCCGAAGGGACTCGTGCTCTCGGGTGGGCCGGCATCGGTCCACGAGCCCGGGGCACCCGCACTTCCGGAACGCCTGCTGGAACTGGGGATCCCGGTGCTCGGCATCTGTTACGGCATGCAGGCCATGGCTCACGGCCTCGGCGGGAAGGTCGAAGGAGCGGAGGCCGGTGAGTTCGGCCGGACCGACCTCATGGTCGTCGGCGACGGCGGCACCCTCCTCGGCGGACTGCCCAAGGAGCAGACCTGCTGGATGAGCCACCGCGACTCGGTCTTCGAGGCCCCCGGGGGTTTCACCCCGATCGCGTCTTCTCCAGGTTCGCCGGTAGCCGCGCTCGAGGACCACGAACGGAAGCTCTACGGCATCCAGTTCCACCCCGAAGTCGTCCACACCCCTTACGGCACCGAAGTACTGACCCGGTTCCTCCGCGAGGTCGCCGGCTGCAAGGAACAATGGAACCCGGCCTCCGTAGTCGCCGAGCAGGTTGCGGCGATCAAGGCCCAGGTCGGGGACCGGAACGTCATCTGCGGCCTGTCCGGCGGAGTCGATTCTTCCGTGGCGGCCAAGCTCGTCCACGAAGCGATCGGCACCCAGCTCACCTGCGTATTCGTCGATCACGGCCTGATGAGGGCGAACGAAGGCGAAGAAGTGGTCGAATCCTTCAAGGAATTCGGCATCCCGCTGGTCCACGTCGACGCCGAAGAGAGATTCCTCACCCGGCTGAAGGGCCAGACCGACCCGGAGACCAAGCGGAAGATCATCGGCGAGGAATTCATCCGTGTCTTCGAAGAAGAAGCCTTGAAGCTCGACGAGGTCGACTATCTCGTCCAGGGCACGCTCTACTCCGACGTGATCGAATCCGGGGGCAGCGATCACGCGGCGACGATCAAGTCACACCACAACGTCGGCGGACTGCCCGAGGACCTCGAGTTCGAACTGGTCGAACCGCTCCGCATGCTCTTCAAGGACGAGGTCCGGGCCGTCGGGACCGAACTCGGCCTCTCGGACCGCCTCGTCTGGCGCCAGCCGTTCCCGGGGCCCGGCCTCGGCATCCGCATCATCGGCGGCGAGGTCAACAAGGAACGCCTCGACATCCTGAGGGCGGCCGATTCGGTCCTCCAGGAAGAGATCCGCGCCGGCAACCTCTACCGCGAACTGTGGCAGTCCTTCTGCGTCCTCCCAGCAATCCGCTCAGTGGGAGTACAAGGAGACGGCCGCACCTACGCGTACCCGATCATCATCCGAGCGGTCACGTCAGAAGACGCAATGACAGCGGACTGGGCCAGGCTCCCGTACGACCTGCTGGAGAGAGTCTCGAACCGAATTATCAACGAGATCCCGGGCGTCAATCGCGTAGCGCTAGACATCTCCTCGAAGCCCCCGGCAACGATCGAGTGGGAGTAGGGCTTCCGCTCCAGATCGTTCGCAAATAGCCGAACGATCCGTCCCAGAACCCGGCAGGTCAGCGCTTGAGCCGGAACAGCATCGCGTCGTTCCGGCCGGCACTGGTTTCGGTGAAACCACCGACCAGAATGCCGCCTTTCGAGAGGCTGATCGAATTGACCTCCGAGTTGCCCTCGAACGCCGGTTCCGTGATGCCCTTCCGGCCGAACGAGCGGTCCAGCGTTCCGTTTGCCTCGAGCCGGTAGACCCTCACGCTCAAGCAGCCATCGCCACAGTGCCTCACCGTGGCCGTCGAGGAGAAGACCATCCGGCCGCCCCGCTGCAACTTCATGTCGGTCGTCTTCACCGATAGGCCGTGGTTCTTGAAGATCTGGAACCCCCTTTTGCCAAAGCCGGGGGAGGGCTTCCCCTTCCGGTTCAGCTTGATCAGGAAGGGCCGGCGGCCGGTGTCGCCGGCGACGAAGATCGCGCCCTTCGGGCCGGTGTCAATCGTGGCGACACTCCGGATCCCGGACCCTCCTCGCCTTGAAAGTTCGACCGCGCCGGCATGGCCGAAATGTTTGACAGGACGGCCGTCCGAATCGAATTTCTCGAGCAGGCCGGGGCTTGCGATCAGGATGTCGCCATTCGGCACGATGGTGAGCGCGTATTTGGCCCGCCCCCGGGAATTTCGCGGACCGGTGATCCGGCCGCCTTCTCCGAACCTCTGATCAACGGTTCCGTCACCACGCAGGCGATACGCCGCATAGCCGTCGGTCTCGTAATCGGTTCCGACGACCACGATCTGGCCAGCGGTCCCCGCGGCGACACCACCGCACTCCTTGACACCGGGTACCGGGGCAACTCCGCCGGATCCGAAACCGGCGACGAGTCCGCCGTCAGAATCGAACCTGGCGACCTGTACCGTCCGTCCCTGCCGGACGCATGCAACGAAGTCACCGTTCTTCATTTCCGCGAGATACTTGGCGCCGTTCCGGTAATCATCGGCGATGAAAGGAAGCGTGAGGCGGCCGTCATCACCAAATGACCGGTCGAGCTTTCCGTTTCGCTTGAAACGACTAAAGGTCGGCAGGCTCTCGGTCGATCCGGAGGTGATGGTCCCGCCGCCGGTTACGGCGAGGGTGTCGTAGATCCGGTCGTCGGCAGGGACCGACGCGGCGAATCGGAGCAGACCGTCATTTCCGAAGGTCAGGTCACGGGTGCCGTCGTTCCGGACCTTGACCGCAGTTCCGAGAAGGTAGGGGAAGCTGTTCGAAGATCTGGAGCCGGTCAGGACCAGCCCGTCCGGTACGACCGTCACCTTTGGAAATGTCGGAACCTCAGTCCGGTACTGCACGGGCGGGTCGTAGACGACCATGCCGTCGCCGCCGAACGAAGCATCCGCCTGACCGTCGGCCGTGAGCCGGACCACTTCCTGCGTGTGGTCTTCGCGGTCTCCGTTCGGGCCTCGATCAGGCTTGCCGACCAGGAGGAACCGTCCGGCCGCATCCACGGAAAGGCCTCCGAGGAGAATCTCGGGCTGACCCGGGAAGGTCGGCACCAGGCCCCCATTGGCAAACGCGGGTCCTACATTGCCCGCGGCATCGAGCTCGAGGATCCGGATGGTGTCGGGGTCGTCGCCACTGCTGATGCTCACGTAAGTGGTCCCGTCAGGAGACCCGAGTATCAGGTCTATATTTCTGTCCATGGGGTCCGACTGTTTCCTGTAGTCGAACTTCACGTCTCCGGTTTCGGTGAAGCCCCGGATGCAGTCGTGGGAATAGGCGAACACGCCGTCATCGGTGACCGCGAGGTGGTCGAGCGGAAAGCACCCGTTGCGTTCGACCTCGACGGCACCCGATTCACCGAAGGTGCCGTCGACTCCGCCGTTCGGGGTCAGGCGAACGAGAAGGTCGGGTGACTGCCAGAAGCCGCTACCGAAGTACACGTAGATGCGCCCGGCATCATCGACCCCGACTCCGTAGGGGTACGAGTCGTCATCGTCACTCGCGACGAAATCGTCGAGCGTCAGGGTGGTCGCCCCGTTTATTCCGAAGCCCGGGTCACGCACACCCGAAGTGCTGTCGAAACGCTGGACGTAGGTCCTCGCGGTGTTGCCCTGGCCGCCGCCCACGGCGATGACCGAACCGCCCTGGAGAGCGAGATGCTGAACCTGGAAGCGTTTGCCCCGGATCAGGGGAACCAGGACAGACCCCCCTTTGCCGAATGCGTCGATTGCGGACCCGTCCGGTGACCTCTTGGTGAGTGCCGACCGGGAGTCCCTGCCCACGAAGTCGGCCGAGATGGTGGACCCGTCGTCGAGAGCCACCATCGCCAGGGGCAGCGAGGGCACCGGTTGATCCGGGGCTATCGCGTCAACCCGGTGGTTCGGCTCTCCGAAGGAAGGGTCGATCACACCGGATCGGGCCGAAGCCGGTCCCGCGACAACTCCTGCAAGGACGAAGATCAAAAGTGCAGCCACGACTCCCGAAATACGTTTCAATCTGTTCCCCTCGACTGGATTGGACGACCGAATCTCAGAACCCGGTCGTATGGGGAAAGTTGCGAATCGAGAGGACTAACAGTCCTCGCAGGTGCCCTTCAAGGTGATGTCGTGGCTCTGGATCCGGAAGCCGTCCCGTTCCGATACCCGGTGGATCACCTCTTCGAGCTTCTTGTCTTCGAACGGGACCACTTTCCCGCAGTCGGTACAGACGATGTGATGGTGGTGGTGGCCTTCGGGATCGACCTTTTCGTATCCCGCGGAGTCGCCGCCGACGTTGATCTTCTGGATCAGGCCGATCTCGTCCATCTGCTCCAGGGCGCGGTAGACCGTGGCCCGGCCGACGCCTTTCAGGCGGTCGTCGAGTTCGAGCGCGGTGATCGCGCAGTCCTGGCTGCCGAGGAGCTCGACCACCTTGCGACGGGAACCACCGCTGCGGTAACCGGCTTCCGAAAGCCGGTCGAGGGCGTACTCGGCCCAGGTCGCGGCCTTCTTGCCGTTTTTCGTCGCAGTGGTCATGAACCCACCCTAACGCTCTCCAGGCGTGGCCTTGACGGCACCGCGGCGACGGCCGCGGCCACCAGGTAGCAAGCGAGCAGGGCGACTACGACGGAGGCGCCGGCGGCGGTCCGCAGGTAGTACGAGGCGTAGATTCCGACTATCCCTGAGACCACGGCGATGACGACGGCGGTCAGCATCATCGGACCGATCCGGCGGGAGACGAGCCGTGCCGCGGCGGCGGGTCCGACGAGGATCGCGGCGACGAGCAGGTTGCCGAGTCCCTGGACGCCGACCAGGACCGTGACCGCGACGAGGGCCAGGAGCAGGGCGGTGACGATCCCCGGGCTGAGCCCGAGGGAGGGACCGGCATCGCGGCTGAACCCGACTGCCAGCAGACGGTCGTGGAAGAGCCAGAGGACTCCGAGCACTGCGATCGCGATCGCGGCGGTGGCGGCGAGCTGGCCGTCCCCGACCCCGAGCAGGTCCCCGAACAGGAGCGACTGGATTCCAGGAGGACTCTCGGGGGATAGGGCCATGAGGACTCCGAGGCCGAAGAGGGTCGTGACGACGATCGCGATCGCAGTGTCAGCCGCGTCGTCGGCAAACCGGCCGATGATCGCGATCAGCAGCGCGGCGATGATGATTCCGACCGCTCCGCCGAGCAGGAGCGGAACGCCGAGGAGCGCCGCCCCGACCAGACCGGGGAACATGCCGTGGGCCAGGGACTCGGCGCTGTAGGAGACCTCGTAGAGCACGACCCAGCAGCCGACGGCTCCGCTGATCGCGCCCAGGATGATGATTTCGACCAGTGCTCGGACAGTGGTTCCGTGGCTGAGGGGTTCCGCGATCCAGTCGATCATCGGTGCTCCCCGTCGTGGTGGTGATGGTGGGCGGGAAGGACCCCGAGGTCGGGCTGGCCGGGAATCTCGACGATGTGGCCGCCGTACGTCGCTTCGAGCACAGGCTTGCTGAGCGCGTCGGCGGGCTTGCCGAACGAGATCTGCTCGCGGTTCAGGCAGAGGACCAGGTCCCAGTTCTCGGCCTGCTCCACTTCGTGGGTGGCGATCATCACGGTGCGGCCGGACCGGGCGAGCCGGTCGATCAAGCCCTCGAGACGGGACTCGTTCGCGGCATCGAGACCGGTGAACGGCTCGTCCATGAGAAGCAGTTCCGCATCCGCCGTCAGCGCCCGGGCGATCAGGACCCGTTGCCGCTGGCCACCCGAGAGGTCCCCGAACTGGTGGTCGGCCCGGTCGGCCAGGTCGACCTCGGCGAGGGCCTCGCGGGCCCGCTCGCGCTCAGCCCGCCCCGGCCGCTTCCACCACGGCAGGCGGGCCAGCGAGCCCATTACCGCAACGTCGAGGGCTGACACCGGGTAATCGAGGCGGGAACGGTCGGTCTGGGCGACGGTGGCGGTGGTGGTCGTCACCAGGAGCCGGCCGGAAAGCGGGCTGATCTCACCGAGGAGGGCCCGGAAGAGGGTAGTCTTGCCGCCGCCGTTCGGCCCGAGGATGCCAACCGTGGAGCCGGCCGTGATCCGGAACTCGAGGCCGTGCAGAGCGAGCTCGGAGCCGTAGCCGAGCGAGGTGTGGTCCGCGACTACGACCGGCTCAGCCACCGGACACCCCGAAACATCCCGCCTTGCCGTCCGACATTCCCCGCACGACCGAATCGGCGTTCGACCTCATCGAACCCAGCCAGGTCTCGCCATCCGAACCGGGTGGTCCCAGGGTGTCGCCGTAGAGCGAGTATTCGGTGTTCGCACCGGTATCCCGCGAGACTGCTTCCGCGAGGGCGGGGGAGACCGACTCCTCGGGGAACACTGCCTTCACGTTCTCGCGACGAATGGTCTCCTCGAGCTCCGCCAGGTCACCGGCCGAGGGTTGGGCCTCGGTGGTCAGGGCCGGGATGACGGTGCCGACCGTCTCGATCCCGAACCGGCCAGTGAAATACCCGAAGGCGTCGTGGTCGGTGACGATCTTCCGGTTCGATGCCGGCACCTGTTTCAGGCAGGTCTCGATGTCCGAGGTCAGCTGGTCGATATCAGCCTTGAACCGCCGGGCCCGGCTGCGGAAGTATCCGGCGTCTTCCGGGGCGGCCTCGGTGAGGCCCCCTTCGATGGCCACCGCGGCGGCCTTCACGTCGAGCGGGTCCTGCCACCAATGGGGATCGAAATCCTCCTCTTCGCTCCCGTGGTCATCGCCGTGTTCTTCCGCGTGGTCATGTTCGCCGTGGAGCTGCACCGGCAGGTCCTCACTCAGGTCGATGACGGCGGCATCGCTGCCGCTGTCCCGGATCAGGTCGTCGGTCCACTCGTCGAGATGACCACCGGAGCGGAAGATGATGTCGGCGTCAGCCACTGCCGACACGTCGGACGGGCGCGGCTCGTACTCGTGTGGGTCGGTGTTGGGCTGGAGGATCCCCGTCAGGTCCACCCGGTCGCCACCCACCTCCGAGACGAAGTCACGGACCTGAGTCGTTGTCGCAACGACCTTCGGTCCGTCACCCCCGGAACTGTCGCTGCCGCATCCGGCTCCGAGCCCGGCCAGGGCCAACACGCCTGCAGCCACTGCGAGTGGCCGCACACCGGTGCGCCGCCCGGCCGCGCGGCCGAAGAAGGCGACGGCGAAGACCACGCCGCTCACCAAGGCGATGGTTGCGCCGGGAGGCGCGTTCGTCTCGACCGAAAGCCACAGGCCGAACGTTCCTTCGAACACGACCAGCAGCGTCGTGGCGATCTGAAGGGTAGTCACCCGTCGCGCAAAGAGGCGTACCGTCGCGGCCGGGACCACCATCAGGGCGGAGATGAGCAGGGCGCCTACGGCACTGAGGCTGGCCACCACGGTGACCGCGACGACCGTGAGCAGCGCGGCGTCGAAGAGACCGGACCCTGACCTCAGCCTGGAAGCTGAGTCTTCGTCGAATCCCTTGGCCAGCCAGTGGTGCCCGAGCAGGAGGGTCGTGACTATCGCAAGCACCGCGGCTCCGGCGGCGAGCCAGATGTCGGCGGTGTCGATCGCCAGCAGGGAGCCGAACAGGAGGGTGTCGACGTTCGCACCCGAGCCGAACACGTCACTGGCCAGGATCACCCCTGTCGCGAGGCAGGCGACCAGCGCGAGGGCGGTGACACTGTCGGCCGCCGTCTGCCGCGAGCGCGCGAGCAGGGCCGAAAGAACCGTGAACGCGCCGGCGGCCCCGAAAGCCCCGAGGGCCGCGGAGAAGCCGATGCCGTCGGCCAGCACAAGACCCGGGAAGGAAGCGGTCCCGACCGCATGGGAATGGAAGGCTAGTCCGCGCAGGACGATCCATGACCCGATAAGGCCGGCCGGGATGGACAGCAAGAGGATCTCGACCAGTCCCTCCTGGACGAAGGGGAGGCTGAAAGTTTCTGACAACGGAACTCCTGAATCGGTTGAGGGACCAGGATTTATATCAGAATGAGATTCAGTATCATTACTGTCGCGCAGTCGTCGGTAGGTCGAATGGCCGATCGCTCATGGGCTAATCG
>JBPPMI010000261.1:0-11413 GCA_051305975.1 Solirubrobacterales bacterium | reverse complement strand
CCGAAACCCAGGCCGACCCCCTTTCCGCACCCAACCCGGCATCCGACATGGGCAACGTGCCCGATCCTCAGGACCGACTGAAGCGCATCTTCTCCGAGCAGCCTCCCGCCCGCGACGACAGCCCCCGCTACGGCCGCCAGGAGCCCTCGTCCGGGGCCGGCGGCGGCGTTCCGCATTCTCCGGTCATCCGCGTGGTCGGCGTTGGTGGCGGTGGTGTCAACGCGATCAACCGCATGATCGAGGCCCAGATCCCCGGGGTCGAGTTCATGGCAGTGAACACTGACCTCCAGTCGCTCCAGCTTTGCGTGTCCGACCTCACCGTCCACATCGGCGGGGACGAGACGAGGGGCCTCGGCGCCGGCGCCGACCCATCACTCGGCTTCCGCGCCGCTTTCGACGAGCAGGACCGGATCAAGCGGCTGCTCAAGGGTTCCGACATGGTCTTCATCGCCGCCGGAGCCGGTGGCGGCACGGGAACCGGCGCGGCTCCAGTCATCGCCCGGCTCGCCCGCGACATAGGTGCCCTCACGGTCGGCATCGTCACCAAGCCGTTCTCGTTCGAAGGCAGCCGCCGCCAGAAGCAGGCTGACCAGGGCATCGAGGCCCTCGCCGGCGAGGTCGACACCTTGATCGTCATCCCGAACGACCGCCTGCTCGAAGTGCTCGACCAGTCGACCCCGATGACCGATGCCTTCCAGGTGGCCGACGACGTCCTGCGACAGGGCGTCCAGGGAATATCCGACCTGGTCACGCTGCCCTCTGTCATCAACCTCGACTTCGCCGACGTGCGTTCGATCATGAACGACGCCGGTCGCGCCCTGCTCGGCATCGGCATGGGCACCGGTCCCGATCGCGCCATGATCGCCGCCGAGAAGGCGATCTCTTCTCCGCTCCTCGAGACGCCGATGGACGGGGCCCGCTCGATCCTGCTTTCGGTGACGGGCGGCTCCGACCTCTCCCTGATCGAGGTGTCCGAAGCGGCACGGCTGGTCGGCGAGGCAGCTCATCCCGACGCCAACATCATCTTCGGCGCGAACATCGACGATGAGCTCGACGACCAGATCTGGATCACCGTCGTCGCAACCCGGTTCGACGGCAAGCCCGGTCCGACGCGCCGGACGGCAGAGTCTCGGCAGTCCCAGCCCACCGACCGGTCCGGTTCCGGCGGCACGCGGCGTGACGGCTCACTGCCAGTAGTCAGCGACATCCCCGAATTCCTCTCTTAGGCCGGTGAGCCCGCGCGGTGTAGTCGCCGCCGGCCATCCGCTGACCGCCGAGACGGGTGCGTCGGTCCTCCGTGAAGGAGGCAACGCCGTCGATGCCGCGGTCGCCGCGGTGGTGGCCTCGTTCTCCCTGGAGAGTGCGCTGACGGGCCTCGGTGCCGGCGGATTCATGATGGTGAAGGCACCAGGTTCGGACCCGGTCCTGATCGACTTCTTCGTCGCCGTGCCGGGCCTCGGCGGCCATGAACGAAGCGGCGAGCTCGAGCCGGTACCCGTCCACTTCGACGCCCGGACGACGCAGGTATTCAACGCGGGGGCCGCATCCTGCGCGGTGCCCGGCGTCGCGGCCGGCCTGAGCCAAGCACTCGAACGGTTCGGGTCGATGGACCTCGGGGACCTGGTCGTCCCGGCTGTCGGCTTCGCGCGCGACGGGGCCCCGCTCAACCGCCAGCAGGCCTACGTTTTGAAGATCCTCGAGCCGATCTACACGGCGACACCGGAAGCTCGCGAGATCTATGCCCCTGACGGGCACATCCTCGGCGAGGGTGAGAGTTTCCGGTATCCCGACCTGGCCCAGGCACTCGAGCGGTACGCCGCCGAAGGTGCTGCCGCCGTCTATGGCGGTGAAACCGCGGCGAAGGTCGACAGCTACGTGCGTGAGCGCGGCGGCGTGCTTTCGACCGAGGACCTCGCCGCTTACGCCGCGATCGAGCGGGAGCCGGTGGCGGCCCGGTTCAGCGGCTACGAGATCCTGACCAACCCGCCGCCATCGGCCGGGGGTATTCTGATCACCTATTCGCTCGCGCTGCTGGAAAGGCTCGGAGCCTGCGGTCCACTTGAGGTGACCAGGGTGATGGAGGCCGCAAACCTCGCCCGGCAGACCGGGGGCTTTGCCGAGGATCTGGAAACCGAGGGCTTCAGCGAGAGATTCCTTTCACCCGAAGCCCTTACCCGTGCCATGGGCGGCGACGACCGGCTCGGCTCGACCACCCACCTCTCGACCATGGATGATGAAGGCATGTGCGCCTCGGTCACCTGCTCCAACGGGACCGGTTCGGGGATGGTCGTTCCCGGAACCGGCCTCCACCTGAACAACATGCTCGGTGAGGAAGACCTGAACCCACTGGGGTTCCACAGCGCACCACCCGGATCCCGGGTCAGCTCGATGATGTCACCGACCCTCGTGCAGAAGGGCGGGGAGGTCGTGGCGGGTCTTGGCAGTGCCGGCTCGAACCGGATCCGCTCGGCCGTGCTGCAGACCACGATCAACCTGCTGGCACGGGGGATGACTCCGCAGGAGGCCGTCGATGCTCCGCGGATCCACCTCGAAGCCCGGCTGCTGCAGGCGGAGCCCGGCATCGACCGGGCGGCGCTCGATGTACTGAAGGAAGAGGGCCAGGAGATCTTCCGCTGGAAGGAGAAGAACCTGTTCTTCGGCGGGGTCCAGGTCGTCACCCGCGACCGGGAGACCGGGGGCCTCGGCGGAGGTGGCGATCCCCGTCGTGGAGGCGCGGTGGCCTATGCCTGATCCGATCGCCAGCACCGAGATAACCGACGCCGAACTGGAAGAGCTGCTCGACGGGCTTGAAGGCGACCAGAGGGAGTCGCGCCTCAAGCTGCTCGAGCTGCTCCGGCTGGAGGGCGTCGAATTCGAGACCATGAAGAATGCCGTCCAGGCCGACCGGCTCGCCCTGCTCCCGTCGGAGATCGCACTCGGCGTCCGGACCGACCGTTTCACGCCGGCCGAGATTGCCGGCGAAACAGGACTTGAAGTCGAGTACGTGCAGCGCCTGGTCGCCGCCCTCGGCTTTCCGAAGCCCGACGCCGACCAACGTACTTTCGGCCCCGACGACCGCCGTGCCGCTCAACGCTTCCGCCATTTCATGGACGCCGGACTCAATTCCGACAACCTCCTGGCCGTGACCCGGCAGGTCGGGAGCAGTGCCGCGCATATCGCCCAGGCTCACGGTGAGATCGTCGCCAACGAGATCATCGACCCGAATTCGGACGAGTACACCGCAGCGATCAACCTCCGCACCGCAGCCCAGGAGCTGCTGCCACTGGCCGAGGAAGCAGTCAGCTGGGCGCTGCGGGCCCACTTCCTCGACCTCCTCAGCAACGACATCGTCGCGGCCTCCAAGCCGGGCTGGTTCGGAGGCGGCAGGGAAACCGAGATCTCCGTCTGCTTCGCCGACCTCGTCGGTTTCACCCGTCTGGGTGAACGCTCCGAGCTCGAACGGATCGGCACCGTCGCCAAGCTGCTCGAACAGGTCGCGATCGACGTGACCAATCCGGAGGTCAGGCTGGTCAAGCTGATCGGTGACGCGGCGATGCTTGTCTCCGAGGACGGCGCCGCGCTGCTCGACGCAGCACTGCGCTTCATCGAGGTCGGCAAGGAAGCCGGAGAGGAATTGCCGGCGCTCCGGGTCGGTGTGGCCCGTGGTCCCGCAATCCCGAGGGCTGGCGACTGGTTCGGGCGCCCGGTGAACCTGGCCAGCCGGATCACCGAAGCGGCAAGGCCGGAATCAGTCCTTGCCGAAGCCAGCGCAGTGGAAGCCGCCGGCGACGGCTTCCGATTTTCGAGGGCGGGCGAACACCGGTTCAAGGGCCTGAAGAAACCGGTGAAACTCTCGCGCGTCCGCCGGCTGAAATAGGTCAGCCTGCGCGGAGCGAGCGGATCCGCCCGAACGCGGCCGCACCGAGGGCAACCACGGTGAACACCTCCAGCCTCCCGGCGATCATCAGCACGCAGGAGACGCCCCGGGCGAACGGAGACATCGTTTCGAAGTTCTCGATCGCCCCGATCTCGCCCAGTCCCGGACCGATCATGTTCAGCGTGGCCGACGCAGCACTGATCGCGGTCAGCGGGTCAAGTCCGCTGGCCGCCATCGCCAGCACCCCCGCCGCGTACACCAGCAGATAGATCAGGAAGAAGCCGAGCACGGCGCGTCGGATCTCCTCGCGGTACACGTGCCCGCCGACCCGGAGCACCTGGACCATGTTCGGCCGGAGCTGCCGCTGCAGCTCCTGGAGGGCCGACTTGCCGAGGAGCATCACGCGGATCACCTTGATGCCACCGGCGGTCGAACCGGCGCAGGCCCCGATGAAAGTGGTGACGAGGATGGTCGTCCGCGCGAAGGAGTTCCAGTCGTCGAAATCGGCGGTCGTGAAACCGGTGGTGGTGATCACGGTGGTCACGCTGAAAAGAGCGTCGAGGATTCCGGCTCCGAAGCCATCGACGTCATCGGCGAGGAAGACACTCACAGCTACGGCGGTGGACACAGCCAGGAGGATCCCGAGGAAGCCGAGCACCTCGGTCAGTTGTGGCATCAGTGACCTGCCGCGGATCGCCCGCCAGTAAAACGCAAAGTTGATCCCTCCGACGATCATGAAAAACACGGCGACCGATTCGATCGCCCGGGAATCGAATGCCCCTATCGAGAGGTTCTTCGTCGAGTACCCGCCGGTTGCGATCGTCGTCATCGAGTGGTTGACCGCGTCGAACAGGCCCATGCCGGCCACGAGGTAGGCCACGGCCGCGATTACGGAGAGCACCAGGTAGATGCCGGCGATGATCTTGGCCGTGTCGATGATCCGGGGGGTCAGCCGGTCGGACACCATGCCGGATGTCTCCGCGTAGAAAGCACGCTGCACCCCGGGGCCGCTGATGGGGGCGACCGCGACGACGAGCACGATGATCCCGACGCCGCCGAGCCACTGCATAAGACTGCGCCAGACCAGCACGGCCTGCGACTGGGCTTCGATGTCGGCGAGGAGCGTCGCCCCCGTGGTCGTGAAACCGCTGACGGCCTCGAAGTAGGCATCAAGGGGGGAAGAAAAGGAGCCGGCCAGGATCAGGGGAACGGCACCGGCTGCGGAAGCGAGAGTCCACGCAAGCGTGACCGCGACCAGGCCGGTGATCGGACGGATCACCGTCTGCTCGCGCTGGCGGCTCATCGACCCTGCCAGCAGAAACCAGCCGGTCAGCAGCACCGCGAAGCCCGGTACCGCGAAGGCCAGTGCCGACTCGCCGTCGACCAGTCCGACCAGGGCACAGACGAGCATTGCGGCACCGGTGGCGGCGAAGGCACCGCCGACGGTAATTCCCACCAGGGGGGAAAAGACGGTCTGCGACCGGTACGTCAACTCTCTCCGGAGAAAGCTGGTTCCACGTCGGTGATGGTGCCTACCGGTCCGAGCATCAGCAGCCGGTCACCGGCCGAGATCAGATGGCCTCTCTGAGGGATCGAGACACCGTCTTCGTGCAGAATGGCACCGACGCGGCAATGCTTGAGCTTGCCGTGCGTCTCGCCGATCGCCATGCCGACGAGCCGGGCCCCCGGGCGGACTTCCAGTTCCATCGCTTCGAACCCGGTCCGGGTCAGGTGGATCGCCTTGACGCTGCGCGTGTGGACGAACCTGAGGATCGCTTCTGCGGTGATCAGCCGCGGCGAGAAGGCGGCATCCACCCCGAGGGCGTCCACGAGCGGGGTGAACTCCTCCCGCGACACGGTGGCCATGCAGAGGTCGGCGCCGATTCGCTTGCCGTTCATGGCCGCCAGCAGGTTCGCCCGGTCATCGCCCGCACAGGCGACGAAGACGTCGGCCTCGCCGACGCCCGCGGTCACCTGCACGTCCTGGCTGACCCCTTCGTCGTGAATGACCGTCGCCCTGGGAAGTTGCTCGGCAACCAGGCGCGCCCGGTCCCGGTCGCGCTCGAGAATGGTCGTGCCGATCTTGGCCTCTTCCAGGTGACGTCCGAGCTGGAGCCCGATTTTCCCGCCACCGAAGATGACCGCGTTCCTGACCTCCCGGACGGTGCCGGCGAGATGGGCGATGGCACTCCGGATGTTCACCCGCGGGGACGTGACCAGGAGATGGTCGCCCGGCTCGGGCACCATGTCGGGCCGGGTGAGCATCGCTACTCCGTCGCGGGTGAGCCCGACTATGAAGGCCGGATGGGGGCGCTTCCGGTCGCGGAGTGCCACGCCACAGAGCGGCGACGTCTCGGTGACTATCAGTTCGGCCAGGGCGAGGCTGCCGTCGCCGAAGTACTCGACCGAGACGGCGCCGGGCAGCTTGATCGCTTCGGCGATGTCAGCTGCTGCGGCACGGTCCGGGTCGATCACGAAGTCGATGCCGAGCACGCCCCTGGCGAAGGCGCGGTCGGTGCCCAGGAAGTCCGGGTCGCGGACCCTTGCGACCGTGGTCTTCACCCCCAGCTGATGGGCGGCAAGGGCCGCAATTATGTTCACCTCGTCGATCGCGGTGACGGCTGCCAGCAGGTCGAAGGAACCCGCTTTCAGGTGACGGAGCATTCGCGGGCTGGCTCCGTTCCCTTCGATGACGAGTGCGTCGAGATCGTCGCGCGTCTGGTCGCACCGGCGCGGGTTCTTTTCGACCATGGTCACTTCGTGGCCGTCGGCGCTCAGCGTGCGGGCGACGTTCATGCCGACTTCGCCGGCCCCGATGACCAGAGCCCTCAACTCGGTCTCGTTCCGGAAGTCTCGGCTGGAGGCACTGCCTCACCCTATGCGGGTTTGGTGGCGGAGAGGAGCAGGTTGTAGAACAGCTCCGCCGGCAAGTAGGGCTCGAGGACGGCCTGGTCGACCTTCTGGAAACCGAGGTAGCTCCGAAAAGCGAAGTTCCGCCAGGGGATCGGGATCGTGTCCGGTTCCGCAGTCGCCTCCATCGAACGCATGCCCCAGCCCCAGACGTTGGCGACCAGTTCTTCGCCGCGCACCCGCGTGTGTTCGAAACCGGCCGCCGGCGGGATCGCGCGGAGGTCGGCCGGTACGAAGGCGTGAACGTCGACTTCCGGCTCGAGGCCATGCTCGTCGCCGGCCATGTCCTCGTCGGTGTACAGGACCTCTTTTGCCTTGACCAGGCGGCGCCACACCGGCGCGAGGAAATAACCAGTCTTCTTGGGGACGAAAGCAAGGCGGTCGCCGTAGCGGGAAGGCTCGCCGCAGAAGACGATGACGCCACCGGGACGGAGGACCCGGAAGAACTCGGAGAAGGCCCGGTCGAGGTCGGGGATGTGGTGGAGCACGGCGTGGCCGAGGACCACGTCGAAGCTGTCGTCCTCGAACGGCAGGACTTCGGCCTCGGTCACCACAGTATTCACGGGGACACCCAGCGAGTCCGCGGTCTTCTTCAGGGACCGGAGCATCCCGGGGGAGATGTCGGTCGCGGTCAGGTTCCCGATCAGACCCTGGCTGGCCAGGTTGAGTGAGAAGTATCCGGTGCCCGCACCGATCTCGAGCGCGTCGCCGAAAGGCTCCGGCAGCTCTCCGCCGAGGGCACGCTTCAGCTTCGAAGCGACCTGCTCCTGCCCGATGTCACCGAAGTCGATTCCCCATTTCGAATCGTAGGAATCGGCGGCAGCATCGTGGTACCGGGTGTTCACATCCTTGATGTGGTCCGGCGTTGCGGTCGGGGAGGCGGGCATCGCGGAGAAAGATAGGGAAGAATCGCCTTCCTTGACTGACACGTACGTTCAAAACGACCAGCCCGAAGGTGTTCCACCGCTCGAATTGACCGGGGAGCGGACTCTTCCCGACGTTCCGGAGGAGAACTACTGGTACCAGCGGCACCTCGCCGTCTACAACTGGATCTCCTGGCAGGTCGCGGGCAAGACGGTGGTCGACCTCGCCTGCGGCGAGGGATACGGCTCCGGTGTCCTGGCCGCAACCGCTTCCGACGTGATCGGCGTCGACGCCAACCCGGAAGCATTCGAACACGCGAAGGCGAAGTACTCGTCGGACAAGCTCAGCTTCCGCCGCGAACTGGTCGAGAGCTTCAAGGACTCGCGTGACGCGATCGTCTTCTTGCAGACGATCGAGCACATCAAGGATCCGGACTCCCTCCTCGACGGATTCACGAAGGTGGCTCCGGTCTCCTACATCTCGACTCCGAACCTGTTGACGCTTGCCCCCGAAGGAGCCGAGAAGTCGGACAATCCCTGGCACATCAAGGAGTACCGGCTCGAGGAATACCGGGCGCTGCTCGAGCCACATTTCTCGCGGGTCGAGATCCACGGCCTCTCGCACGCCGGCAAGCTGCGCTGGCACGAGCACGCGCTCTCGCTCGGCTGGGACCGGTTCCACGAAGCCCTCGGCGTGACCAAGCCCTTCTACGACTGGTTTACCCCGGCCATCAACACCGATGACTTCAAGCTGAGCAACACCAATCTCGAGAGCGCACTGGACTTCATCGCCGTCTGTCATGTCTGAAGCGGACGGCCATCCGGCCGGCGAGCGGGTGAATGACGCCGGCGATCTCGCGATCGTCCTGCATTCCCACATGCCGTACGTCGAAGGCTTCGGCACCTATCCCTTCGGGGAGGAATGGCTGTTCGACGCGGCGATCCGTTCACACCTCCCGATCCTCGATTTCGCCAGTGACGTGACGGTCACCGTGACCCCGGTCCTGGCCGACCAGCTCGAGGCGCCCGGCATGGCCGAGCGGCTGAGGGAGTTCCTGGTGAACCACCGGATCGGTGCCGCCGCCAATGACATCGAACTGGCCGCGTCCGAGTACCGTCCCGCGGCCGAGGCCGAGCTCGGGCGATACCAGCACGCCCTCGAAGTCCTCGACCGCCACGACGGGGACATCCTCGGTGCTTTCGCCGACGCCCAGGATTCGGGACGCATCTCCCTCGCCGCATCGAGCGCCACCCACGCGGTGCTGCCACTGATGGCCTCGCAACGGGGGATCGACCTCCAGGTCGAGACCGGCCTCCGTTCGCACGACCGGCGGTTCGGGTGGAAGGGCGGCTTCTGGCTGCCCGAATGCGCCTACGTGCCCGGGCTCGAATGGGACCTGGCCCGGAGCGGCGTCGAGTGGTTCTGCGTCGACCAGAGCCGATACGAGTCCGGTGATGACGCGCTGATGCCTGTGCGGACCGAGGCCGGCCCGGTCGCTTTCACGATCGACTGGCCTTCGATCTCCTGGCTCTGGAACATGGAGGGCTACCCGTCCTGGCCGGGCTACGTCGACTTCCACCGGCTCTCGATGAGCGGCATCCGCATCTTCGGGATCGACGGCGAGCCGTACGACCCCGAGGCGGCCGCCGAGAACGTCTCGATCCAGGCCGACCAGTTCATCGACGACGCGGTCGCGCGGCTCGAGGGGTATCGCCACCGCACGGGCGAGACCGGCCTGATGGTCTACGCCGTCGACACCGAGCTGCTCGGACACTGGTGGACCGAGGGGCCGCAGTGGCTGAAGCACGTCCTCGAGCGCGCGGAGAACAGGGGACTCAACCTGGTCACCCTGGACGAGGCAGCCGTCGGCGGGACCCGGGAGGCCGAGCTGAAGCCGTCGACGTGGGGAGAGGACAAGGACTTCTCGACCTGGGACGAGCCGGTGGTCGCCGACCTCGCCTGGGGCGCCCGTCGTCTCGAACTCGAGGTCGCCCGGGCCGTGGCAAACGGCCTCGACCGGGACCTGGCGGAGCGGGCTGCTCGCGAGCTGCTCGCGGTCCAGTCCAGCGACTGGGCGTTCCTCGACAACCGGAAGCAGGCGGGCGACTACCCGTACCAGCGGGCAACGCTCCACGCCGGGCGGGCCTATGAGGCCCTACAATCGGTCCCTGATGAACACCTCGATTCACGGGTCAGATCATTGGCCCCCGACCTGAGCCTGATTCCGCTCCTCGCTCCGTAACGGCTCAAAATGACCCCGAACAGAATCCTGATCGTCACCTGGGAGTACCCGCCGTTGATCGAGGGCGGACTCGCCCGGCACGTGCGCAAGCTCTCCGAGGCCCTCGTCGAACTCGGCGTCGAAGTCCACGTCCTCACCCGGGGCGGGGAGCAGGCCACGGTCGAAGAGGAGATGGCCGGGGTGCTCATCCACCGGATCGTCGAGCCGAAGCGCCCGACCGACCTCGCCGAGTTCGTGACCTGGGTGGAACGCATGAACTCGGACATGCTGGCCGCCGGGGTAGAACTCGGGGACCGCTACGAATTCGATCTGGTCCACGGTCACGACTGGCTCGTGGCCGGCGCCTGTGACCACCTCGCCCGCCGGTACGGCGTGCCGCTGGTCACCACGATCCACGCCACCGAGTACGGTCGGCACCAGGGCTGGGTCGAGAAGCATCCGCAGAAGCACATCCATGGCGTCGAGAAATGGATCGCCAACCGGTCCGACCGGGTAATCGCCTGCTCCCATTTCATGCGCGAGCAGATCGCCGAGATCTTTGCCGTCGACCAGGGCCACATCTCGGTCATCCCCAACGGGATCGATCCCGACGACCTGCCGGCCGAGGATCCGACTGGTCTGGCGGCGCTCCGCTCGGAGTTCGCTAAGCCCGACGAGAACCTCGTCCTGCTCATCGGCCGCCTGGTCTACGAAAAGGGCTTCCAGCTCGCGCTCGAGGCGATGCCGGCCGTGATCGGAGCCCTGCCGAACACCCGCTTTCTGGTCGCGGGCTCGGGGACCCATGAAGCCGAGCTTCACAAGCAGGCCGAGGAACTCGGACTGATGACCCACGGGACTTTCCTCGGCTGGATCGGCGACGACGTGCTCCACTCGCTGTACCGGATCGCCGATTTGACAGTGGTCCCCTCGATCTACGAACCGTTCGGCCTCGTCGCGCTCGAAGCGATGGCCTCGAAATGTCCCTGCATCGCGGCCGACACTGGCGGCCTGAGGGAAGTAGTACCGATCGAGGGCGCCGGCCTGCGGTTCCGGGCGAGCGACCCTGAGCACCTCGCTGAGGCTGCCATTCAGGTACTCGGGGACAAAGAGCTGAGTCAGCGCATGGTGGAAGAGGGCCTCGCCCACATCCGCATGTTCGACTGGGCCGACGTGGCCCTCCAGACACTCGAGCTCTACCGCGGCCTCCAGCCCGTCACCGCGGACTGACGCCTAGGGATCAGGTCATTACGCCGGGGGTGCCCGGCTTCGGCTCGACCGGGTCCGGCCAGGTCAGGTCCTTCGGCGCCTCGCGCATGCGCAGGATCCTGGCCGGCACTCCGCCGACGACCGCGTTGGCCGGGACGTCGCGGGTCACCACCGAGTTGGTGCCGACGATCGAGTTGTCGCCGACCTTGACGCCGCGCAGGACACAGGCGCCGTAGCCGATCCAGACGTTCGATCCGACGATGACGTCCTCCGTGTAGATGCCCTGTTGCCGGATCGCCCTCTCGGTTTCGACGACTCCGTGGTCGAAGTCGATG
>JBPPMI010000260.1:0-1951 GCA_051305975.1 Solirubrobacterales bacterium | reverse complement strand
CCCGCCCACGGGGCCGAGCGGATCCGCGAGGAGCTCCAGGCCTGCCGCGAGGCGATCGAGTCGGCCGGCGAGACCTTCTCGACGGTCGACGGCCGCATGCTGATGCGCCCGCCGTACGGTCGCCGCCGTCCCGGCACCCTGCGCGTTCTGAAGGACCAGGGTTACATCGGCGTCACCTGGTCGATCACCGGCTACGACTGGCGCCCCCGCACCACGGCGAAGGCGATCACCCGCCGGTGCATGAAGGCCGGCGAGGGCGACATCATCCTGCTCCACGACGGCTTCGACCAGGATCCGGCCTTCGACCGGCACAAGTCGGTCGAGACCACGCGGAACCTGCTCGAGCACTACCGACCCGAGGGGTATGACTTCGTGACGGTGCCCGACCTTGTCGCCGCTGCGCGCTGATGTTCGACGAACTCAACGTCACCCTCACCGTCCTGCTGTTCCTCTGGTGCTTCGGGCTGGGCGCGATCGAAATCGAGATCGAGGGCGGTCACGGCTGGGCCGAGCGACTGCCCACCTGGTACCTGAAGCGCGGCAAGACCGGCAAGGTGTACGGCTGGTTCATGGGACACCGGCCCCTGACCGGCTACCACGTCTACGCGTTCACGATCCCGATGGTGATCCTCCACTTCCCGTTCGGCATGGGGGTCGACTGGTCGGTGTCGGCCGAACTGGTGACGATCGCCCTGTACTTCGTGCTGGCCGTGGTCTGGGACTACTGCTGGTTCGTGCTCAACCCCGCCTACACCGTCAAGCGGTTCAAGCGGGGCAACGTCTGGTGGTTCGAAGTCCCGTGGATCTGGCGCTTTCCCGCCGACTACTACTTCGGTGTGCTGCTCTCGATCGGCCTGGTCGGGCTCGCCGCCTGGAACGCCGGCTCTCTTGAGCTGATGTGGGAGCACCTCTGGCTGCTGGCCGGGCTCTTCCTGCTGACCGGGATCACGGTCCTCTGCGCGCCGCTGTACCACCGCTGGTACCGCCACATGCGCCGGGAAGGAGCCGACGACCGGGACATCACCGAGAAGTACGGCCCACCTGCCCCGGAGGAAGTGTGGTCCGGCGGAGTTCCGGACCTGACTCCGCTGGAAGGCGAAACGCAGGAGCCGGCGAGGCCGGGGCCTGGGCCGGGCTGAATCGGCGAGACCACGAAAGTCCCCGATAATCCCGGACTTTCGTGGTCTCGCGGGCTGACCTACCGGCGGTCGAGATCGGCCAGCACCGTCCGAGCAGCGTTCGCGCCGCCCATTCCGTGGACTCCGGCACCCGGCGGCGTGGCCGCCGAACATATGTAGATCCCGTCAGCGCCGGTCCGGTACGGATTCAGGCTGAGGCGCGGGCGCGCAATCAGTTGCCGCGGAGTGTTCGCACCGCCGGCGATGTCGCCACCGACGTAGTTCGCGTTGACCCGGGAGAGTTCGCCGGGAGGTGTCGTCGCCGTGGAGACGATCCGTTCGCGCAGTCCCGGCGCGAAACGTTCGATCTGGTCCAACATCGGCCCTGTCGCGTCGCCCGTGTAACCGTTCGGTACGTGGGCGTAGGCCCAGACCGGATGGAGGTTTCCGGATGAGCGCGACGGATCGGCCAGGTACTGCTGGGCGACCAGGATGTACGGGCGGTCGGGCATGCGGCCACGGTTGACTTCGGCCTCCGCGTGGACCATCTCCTCGATGGTTCCGGCAACGTGGACCGTGCCGGCCCGGCGACAGGCCTCGTGGGTCCACGGGACACCGCCCTCCACCGCCAGGTCCAGCTTGAAGGAGCCCGGCCCGTGCTGGTACCGGCCATATGCCTTCTTCGTGCCGGCCGGCAGGCGGTCCCCGACCAGATCGATCACACCTTGGGGACCGAGATCCAGCACAACGGCATCGGCATTGGGTAACTCCCCGATCGAGCGGACCGGCCGACCGGTCTCGATCCGCCCCCCGGCCTCTTCGAGCACGGAAGC
>JBPPMI010000259.1:0-3867 GCA_051305975.1 Solirubrobacterales bacterium | reverse complement strand
GCGAGACCGGCCGCATCTTCGTCACCAACGGAATGAAGTTCGAGGGATATACCGGAGGCGGCGGCAAGGAGAACCTCGGCGATTACATCTCGAGCGGCGACGTCGGCCACTTCGACGAACGCGGGCTGCTGTTCATCGACGGACGTGACGACGAGATGATCGTCTCGGGAGGGGAGAACGTCTTCCCGGGCGAGGTCGAGGATCTGCTGGCCGGGCACGAGCACGTGGTCGAGGTGGCCGTGGTGGGCGTGCCCGACGAGAAGTTCGGGCAGGCGCTCAAGGCGTTCGTCGTCGTCCGTGAATCCGGCGAGCTGACCGAGGAAGAACTCAAGACCTACGTCAAATCGAACCTCGCATCTTTCAAGACGCCGAAGGAGGTCGTTTTCATGGATGAACTGCCACGAAACGCGACCGGAAAGATCCTCAAACGCTCTCTAGTAGTAAGTTTGGGCTGACGATGAGTGACTCGAACCCAGCTCCGTCAAAGGATCAGCCGGCCACCACTAACGGCCTGCCGGCCGAACTGCGCGAGGTCGGTGAGGCGTCATCGAAGATGAACGCCCGCATCGAGTCCTTCGCGAAGGAACTGAACGCCAGCGAATCGAAGGCCCGCGAGGCCGAACTGGCCGCCCGCGAATCGGAGCTGAAGGCTCTGGCAATCGCGCGTGACGCCGTCAGCCAGGCCCGGAACTACGAAGCGGAGGCCAAGAAGGCACGGGCAGAGGCCGCCACTGCCGACCAACGTGTCGAAGCCGCGAAGACCGCCGCCGCGCGCGAAACCGCCGAGGCCCGCGAGGAAATCAAGGCCAAGGCGCGGGAAACGCTGCGCAAGCTGAGTGCGGAGGCCCGCGAGAAGATCGAGGCATCGCAGAAGGCGCGTCAGGAAGCGGAAGAAGCGCTCGAGGGATTCACCAGCCGCGAGGCCGAGTCCCGTGACAAGCAGGCCAAACTCGAAGCCGAGTTGAAGCGTGCCCAGGACAGCCTCAAGGAAGAACGGGCCAATCGTGAAGAAGCCCTGAGCAAGGTCGCCGCCGAAGGCGAGGAGCGCCTCGCGACCCGCACCAAGAATCTTGAAGAGACCGCCGAGCGCCTGGCCCGGGAAGCCCGCCAGGCCGCGGAGCGCGAAGCCGCCAACCGGATCGATGCAGCCGACGGCAGGGCTGCCAAGGCTCAGGAGCGCGCGGCCCTGGCCGAGTCCCACGCCAACGAGTTCGAGCAGCTCGCCCTCCAGCGGATCGCCGAGATCGAAGCCGACGTCGAGCGCCAGGTAATGGAAGGCACCGAGCAGGTCCGCCGCGAGGCGGCCGAGCGGGTGGATGCCCTGATCGAGAAATTCGGCCGGGAGCGCGAACAGGAAGCCCGTGAACTGGCCGAGCAGCGGCTGCGCGACGAAGACGAGCGCATCCGAAGGGAAGCCGATCGCCGCGCCGAACTGGCCCAGAAATCTGCCGATGATGAAGTGCGTGCCGCGGCCGACCGGGCCCGCCAGGAAGCACGTTCGGCGGCTTCAAGCACCGCACCCGACTGGGAGCGGACCGAATCCGGCCGCGAGGGCGGCGATGATTCCGGACCGGCCCCGAGGCGCCGCCGCGGTGGTCCCGGTGCCGGCGGATACCGCACCTTCTGACCAAGCACGCCAGTATGGCTGCGAAGCAGAATGCCTGGCATGCGTGAAGTGAGTATCAGGGACACGATGAGTGGCGAACGACGCGTCATCGACCCGAACACCGAGGTCGGCATCTACGCTTGCGGGCCCACGGTCTACAGCCGGATCCACATCGGCAACGCCCGGCCCTTCGTAGTGTTCTCCCTGCTGGCCCGTTTCCTGAAGAGCGAGGGCTACGAGACCCGGCTCGCGATCAACGTCACCGACATCAACGACAAGATCTACACCGCGGCCGCCGACCGGGGTATGCCGTCAGGGGAACTGGCGACCGAGATGACATCCGCCTACTTCGAGGACACGGGCCGGCTCGGACTCGGCCGGCCTGACGCAGAACCGCTCGCCACGGCGACGGTGGGTGGCATCGTCGAACTCATACAGACCCTGGTCGACGACGGACACGCCTACGAGTCCGGGGGCGACGTCTACTTCTCGGTCCGGAGCTTCGACGATTACGGCAAGCTCTCGCACCGGACCCCGGACGACATGGAGCAGGGGGAGGGCGACGACGCCGGCACCCTCAAGCGGGACCGCCTCGACTTCGCCCTCTGGAAGACCCACAAGGAGGGCGAAGACACCTCCTGGGACTCGCCCTGGGGCCCGGGACGGCCCGGGTGGCACATCGAGTGTTCGGCGATGGCAGAGGCCGAGCTCGGCGAGCTGCCGTTCGCGATCCACGGTGGTGGCTCGGACCTGGTCTTCCCGCACCACGAGAACGAGATTGCGCAGTCCGAAGCTGCCCGAGGCAAGGCCCTGGCCAAGGTCTGGATGCACAACGGCATGATCGAGACCGACGCGGCCAAGATGTCGAAGTCGGACGGCAACATCTTCCAGCTCTCCGAGGCGCTCGACACTTACGGGGCAGAAGCTGTCGTCTCGTACCTGATCTCGGGGCATTACCGCCAGCCGCTTGCTTTCGGTGAATCGAACCTCGACGAGGCCGTGGCCCGGGTGGAGCGCTTGCGGAACTTCCTGCGGACCAATCCGCCGAACGGGCCGGCCGGGGACGAGGCAGCCGCCGCGGTCGGGCGTTTCCGGGACGCACTGGCCGATGACTTCAACACTCCGAAGGCGATGGTCGAGGTGTTCGAACTGGTGCGGAGCGCCAATCAGGGCGAAGTCGAAGGCGCTTCGGCGGCATTGGTCGAGATGCTCGACCTGGTCGGGCTCGGCTCGCTCGCCGACGCCCCGTCCGGCGACGGGCCCGACGACGCGGCACTGGCGCTCCTCGAACAGCGCATCGAGGCGCGGGCGGCCAGAGACTTCACCCTGGCCGACGAAATACGCGACGAGCTCGCCGGTCTGGGCTGGGAAGTGCGTGACGGCGCCGACGGGGCGTCGCTAGTGCCGATCTCGGGACCGTGAGTTCCACCGAACTGATCTATGGCACCCAGCCGGTGGCCGAGGCCGAGCGCGGACGCCGAGCGGTCCACCGCATCTGGCGCTCGCCCGAGACTTCTTCCGCTGAGCTGGCCCGGATGGTCGGCAGCGAAGACCACCAGGGCGTCGTCGCCGAAGTCGATCCTTATCCCTACGTCGGCGGCCAGGAGCTCCTGGGCAGGCCCGACGCGCTGATCGTGGTCCTCGACCAGATCCAGGATCCCCGGAACTTCGGGGCGGTCTGCCGTTCGGCGGAGGTCGCTGGCGCCGACGGGGTCGTGATCCCGGACCGCCGTGCCGCTTCGGTCACTGCCGTGACCTGCAAGACGTCGGCCGGCGCGGTCGAGCACCTGGGCATCGCCCGGGTCCGGAACGTCAGCGACTGGCTGGCCGAGGCCAAGGACGCCGGCTTCTGGGTCTGGGGTGCCGATGGCGCCTCCGACCAGGCCCCCTGGCAGACCGACCTGACCGGCAAGACGGCGCTCGTCATGGGCACGGAAGGCAAAGGACTGCGCCCCCGGGTGGCCGACAGTTGCGACGGACTGATCGCGATCCCGCAGCACGGAAAGATCGAGTCACTGAACGTGTCGGTGGCCACCTCCGTGCTGCTCTTCGAAGCAGTCCGCCAGCGCACCACCTAACCGCTTCAGTCCGCCAAGTGTCTGCGGTTTCTGCGCAAATGCGCCTGAAATCGCAGACGCTTGACTGAATGGTTATGCAATCTCCCTTGCACCAATTTGCCGGGAGGGGTTGACAGAACTCTGCGAACCCGTAAACTACTCGCAGATAAAGGATGAACCTCCACTTGAGTGTGAGGCTCATCC
>JBPPMI010000258.1:0-3871 GCA_051305975.1 Solirubrobacterales bacterium | reverse complement strand
GGTCTCAAAGCTCCAGTCACGTCTCGGTACGACGACCGTCTATGTCACCCACGACCAGACCGAAGCAATGACCCTCGGCGACCGGGTCGCGGTAATGCGCGCCGGCGAGCTGCAGCAGGTGGGTTCACCCGCCGAGCTCTACAACGAGCCGGTCAACCTCTTCGTCGCCGGTTTCATCGGCTCCCCTTCGATGAACTTCACCGCCGCCACCGTCTCCGGAGACTCGGTCAAGCTGCCGTTCGTCGACGTACCGCTGAACGATGAGCTGAAGAAGGCCCTCGGTGGCGAAAGCAACGAGCGCAAGGTCATCGCCGGCCTCCGGCCCGGTGACTTCGAGGATGCCTCGCTGATCGACGAAGCCGACGGCGGGGTCCACTTCGAGACCGAGATCGACCTGATCGAGTCGATGGGCTCGGAACTGTTCGCCTACTTCACGGCCGACCACGACGAAGAGACGGTCGAGAAGGCCGCCGCCGAGTCCGGTCTCGAAGAACTTTCCGGTGGCGACACCAGTCAGATGGTCGCGCGGCTCGACGCTTCCTCGGAGATCAAGCGTGGCGACACGGCGAAGCTGTGGCTCGACCCGGAAAAGCTGGTCCTCTTCGAACCCGAATCCGGAAAGCGGATCGCCTCCTGACCCAGCAGTGACGCAGGTTGCGGTGTAGTCCGCGCCGCTATTCGTCGGCGCGATTGCTTCCACCGGCCACGGACCTCTTCCGCACTCTGATTCGTAGTACCCGTGTGGAAGCTATGGGCCGGCAATACCATCGCGGGACGATGGGACGAATCCAGCGCATGTCTGAAAGACATGCCGATCAGGGGATCGCCGACCGTTCGACCGAACGGGACTGGATCAAAGAGGCTCAGGCCGGGTCGGAAGCGGCGATGGAACGTCTCTTCCGGGAGCACTGGGGCGGTGCCCACAAGGCTGCTTTTCTCGTAGTTCATGACTGGGCGGCTGCCGAGGACATCGCCCAGGAAGCCTTCATGGCCTCAATCCGGTCGCTGGAACGGTTCGACCGGCGGCGGCCGTTCGGGCCCTGGCTCCACCGAATCGTGGTCAATCGTTCAATCGATTGGGCCCGGGCCCGGCGCAGCCGGCGTGAGGTCGGCGATCGTCAGGTGGCCGAAACCGTGGCGGCCCCTGATCACGACCGCGATCCGTTCCTGCGCGACCAGTTGCTGGCCGCACTCGGAACGCTGACCCCGGAGCATCGAGCCGTGATCGTGTTGCGCTACCTCTTCGAGTACACCCCGGGTGAGATCGCCGAGATGCTCGACGAACGCAGGGGCACGGTCAACTCCCGCATGCGGCGCGCACTCGACCACCTCGCCAATTCGATCGGGGAGGAGCGATGATCGACGAAGACGATCTCAAGCGCTGCCTGAAGGACGCGTTGCCCCCGAGCGACGCGGAGGCCGAAGAACGCGCATGGCAGACGGTGCGAATGGCCTTCGCCGAACATGAGGCGGCGGAGACGGGGAGCCGATGGGTCCGGTGGCGCCATCCATGGGGATGGATGGTTGCCGCCTTCGCGGCGGTCGCGGCTGCGGTCCTCGTGATCACCCCGGCCGGGGCATCCGTCACCAACTGGGTCGAAGACGTGTTCGACGGACGTGATCTCGACTCCTCCAAGGTGGTCCGGTCGATTCCCGGCGGGGGTAGCCTGCTGGTCGACACGGCCCAAGAGACCTGGGTGACCGGGTCGGGCCGTTCGAACCGAAGGCTCGGCGAATTCTCCGACGCTACCTGGTCGCCACGCGGGCTCTTCGTTGCCGCGGTTGACCACGACCAGCTGGTCGCGCTCGAACCCGATGGTGATGTCCGCTGGACCTTGACCCGATCCGCCGAGATCTCCCTGCCCACCTGGAAATCTCCCGACGGATACCGGATCGCGTACCTCGAAGGCAATCGATTGAGGGTGGTCGCCGGGGACGGGACGAGCGATCGGCTTCTGGCGACGAACTCGGCACAGGTGCAACCCGCCTGGCGACCCGGGTCGAAGAACGTGCTTGCCTTCGCCCGGCGGGGCGGTGGCGTCGAGATCATCCAGACCGATTCGGGCCGCCGCCTGGCAGCCCTCGATGAGCGCTCGGTGCCGCGTGGGCTCCAATGGTCCGTTGACGGAGCACGTCTGCTGGTCTGGGGCGAACGCGAAGCCAAGCTGCTCGATCTCAGTGCAAGTGTGCGCTGGAGCTACCGCCCGCCACCGGGCAGCCCGATCACATCGGCCGCGACCGATCCCACGGCTTCGCATCGAGTGGCCGTACTTCAGGGGGACGGGCGAACCACGGTCACCCTCGCCGGGCCCGGCCAAGAAGAAAGTGTGCTGCTCACCGCGCCGGGCGAACTCGAGAACCCGGTCTGGTCCCCAGACGGGGAGTGGCTGAACCTCGGCTGGCCGGAAGCGGACCAGTGGCTATTCCTTCACGGCCGTGGGCTAGGCCAGGTGGATGTGGTGACCGATGTCGCCGAGCAGTTCTCGCCGGGCACGACGGGTCCGGTGCCCTTTCCCCGTGTGCGGGGATGGTGCTGCCAGCGGCGGTAGGACTGCCCAACCAGGGACCTGCGGCCATTTGATTTGTGGACCTGAGACTGCTCGGGCGCCGTATCAACCCTATGAACACAAAGATGCCCCTCACGATTTCCACACTGGGATTCTTGGTCGCAGTGCTCATGGCCTGCGGTGGCGAAGAGGGTGATCGACCGCAAGTTCCGGCCGCCGATCCGGGGGTCACCGCCGAACTGCGTGAATCGGTTCGACCCGCTGGACAGAAGGTCAAGTGGACGGTCGGCCCGCGGACGGTGTTCAGCAAGGATGGCAGCGCCTCGGTCCGTATCTCGGCCGGTCCGGAGGGCTGGCAGGTTCTGGATGACGTGTTTCCAGTCGTGCGGGGCTTTGACGACGCGGGGGTAGGCGACTCGTCCCTTCTCACCGTCGCCTCGGAGCCACCGGGGGGCCGTCCCGTGGCGGGCTGCCGGCCCCCTTTCATTCGCAGGCACATGCCGGCCGCCGGTGGCGTTGTCCAAATCCTCGAAAACACCTCCACACCTAATCCCGAGAGGACGGATCGAAGCAGCTACCCGTCGCGGCCCGCCCACTTCCGGGTCAGCGATAGGCGCAACGAGCTGTGTGGCACCGTCCAAGAGTTCACCTTCCGGATGGAGAATCGCGCATTCATGGCCTGGGTCTGGGTGGGCCCGGATCGTGATTCTGTCTTCCCGAGAAGACCCGACTCCGATGTTCGCCGGCAAGTGAGCCGGGTTCTGAACAGCTTCCAGGCTCAGCTTCCCGGAGCGGCGCCACTTCGCCCGCCGTTCATGGCGCTGGACTGCCGCAGGCCTCCGAACACCCTGGGCTGTGACCGCGTTTTCATCCACATATCCAGCCGGGTTCCGATGAGCCGCGTCGCGGTGCAGATCGGGGGCCGGGGCCAGATCTTCGACCTGCGGCCGAACCGCCGACCGGATGGTGCGGCGCCTGCTTTGCCGCGTACCTCTTGGAGAGGTCACATGCCCGATGCCGGCTTGACCGAGCCGGGATCGCCGCTCGAGGTCAAGCTCGAGTCGGGAGAGACGAGCTGGGTCGGCATTCCCCGTGTGCGCGCCGATGTGGAGGTCATTGCCAGGCGTCCCGAGGGACCAGCCTTCGTCCTGAATTTCCCCAGAACCCAACTGGCGGCCGGGCACGGCTAGCGACTGACCTCGCCGGTGTTGATCGCTTCGCGGATGCGTTCGATCACCGATTCGTCCCAATCGTGGGTCCGCAGCAGCAGGTAGCGCAGGCCGCTGATCACCATGTGGGCTTCGGTCTCGGTGCCGTCGCCGAGCAGGTCCGCTTCACGCAGCATCTCGACCACCGGCTCGTAC
>JBPPMI010000257.1:0-10935 GCA_051305975.1 Solirubrobacterales bacterium | reverse complement strand
GGAGACGGAGTTGATGAGGATCGCGTGGCGCACGGTGGGGGCGATCATCACCCGGGTCTGGGCCGATATCGACGCCCAGCACGATCGTCTGGCCGGGTTGCGGCGGATCGGAATCGACGAGATCAGCTCATGATATGAGGGTGATCTTGACCCTCGGTCCGTCGCCATTCACGGTGCGGGACCCCACGATATGGAGCGTCCTTTGTCCGTGATTGTTAGCCGTTTTGCGCGCGAATGCTCAACCTCGGCGGCCACCGCCCCACCCTCGGCGGCAGGCGCTGACCCACAGGTACGTCAGGAGAGCCCACAGCAGCCACTTTTCGATCAATCTACGCGTACTGTTGACATGCAACTCAAGTGACCTGTCTAATGTTGGAAGGCCATCGCGCAGGCGAGGTACATCCACTCGGAGGTCAGAAATGCGACGTTCTCAGCTCCGCGTCAATCGATCCGCGCGGCAGCGTGGCGCAGCAACTGTGGGGCCCGGCCTACTGGCGTCTCTGGCTCTGGCTGCGTGCTCCGGCCCTGGTGGTACCGACGGAACCTCAACCAGACCGAGAACATCCTCTCGGTTTTCATCCTGATCTCGCTGGTGGGCATCGTCTTGTCGGTGCTGCTGCTGCATTGGGAACGTACTGTGCAACGTCGAAGCGGGCTCGTGCCCGATAGCGGGCTGGTCGCGCCCACGCCGTGACTGCCGCGGGGTCCGCGCACATGTCCAGCGGGGTCCGCGCACATGTCCATGAGTCAAACCTCGAACAAGGAGATACTTCGCATGGGTCTGCCCATCGATCTGGCCTGCTGGAACTATGACCGTACTCGCGCGCTCGTCGATGGTCGCGTCGCTGTTGAGGGGGTGGATCTGAACTACATCGCGATGGAGATGCCGGAGAGCTTCCATCGAATGTTGCGGCATGCCGAGTTCCACGTGTCTGAGATGAGTTTCGCGTGGTACCTAGGTTCCGTCTTCGCCGAGCGGCGTCACATGGTGGCCATTCCGGTGTTCCCCTCGCGGATGTTCCGCCATTCGGGAATCTACGTGAATTCCGAGAGTGGCATCACTGATCCGGCCGATCTTGTGGGGAAACGCATCGGTGTCCCGGAGTACCAGCAGACTGCGGGCGTGTGGATCCGTGGCATGCTGGCGGATGACTACGGGGTCCCGATCGACTCGGTGAGCTACCACCAGGGTGGGTTAACGGAGCCCGGTCGAGTCGAAAGCGCTCTGAGGCGTCCGGAAGGCATCGAGCTGACGCCTATCGGGCCGCAGGACACGCTCTCGGACATGCTTGAACGCGGCGAGATCGACGCCCTCTACACCGCTCATGCGCCCGTCGGCTTCGGAGCTGGCTCGTCCCACGTCGAGCGGCTGTTTACCGACTACCGGCGCGAGGAGCAGGCGTACTACCAGCGGACCGGAATCTTCCCGATCATGCACACCGTGGTGATCCGGATGGATGTACTCGAGGCGCACCCGTGGTTGGCAAGATCTCTTATGAAGGCATTCGAGGACGCTAAGGCGATCGCGTTGGCCGACCTGTTCGAGCCGGCGGCAGCCAAGTGCAGCCTGCCGTGGCTGGTCGCGGAGGCGGAGGCGACTGAAGACATATTCGGGACCCGGGACTTCTGGCCGTACGGCGTAGAGCAGAACCGCCATGTGATCGAGACATTCGCGCGCTACACGCACGAGCAGGGGCTGGTCCCTGAGCGGCCCTCGGTCGATGACCTGTTCCCGCAGTCCACCATGGACATCGCCCGCATCTGACTTCCAGCAACCTGTCGTGAGACGCAGAACCTAGGAGAGGCCTGACCATGGAAAACCAGCAGAACTGCCCATATAGCGGCGCCGTCCAGTCTGATCCGGGAGCGATCCCGTCCTTGACCAGTTACCGGGAAGTCGATGAGGTCTTCCGCTCGCCGAAGTTGACGCCGTTCCTCCACGACGGCACCGAGGAGTTCCGAGGGGGGACTGTCCGTCAGATCGACGGACCCGTGCACCGCACCCGGCGGCGGATGATGGGCCGTCTCCTGCGCGGCGAGAACGACGTTCGCTTCCGCGAGGAGGTGCTGATGCCGACGATCAAGCGCAATCTCCAGCGGGTGCTGGAGACGCCGACCGACGGCCCGCCGTCCACCGACATGGTGCTGTTCACGCGCGTGGCCTTCTTCCAGCTGGTGTCAGCCCTGATCGGACTCGATGGGGTGGACACCACGGAGGACGCCGAGGAACTGCGTCAGTTCGCTGAACCGATCCAGGTGGCTATGCGCTCCTGGTACATGGGGGGTGACCGCACCGCGGTCATGGCCCGCGGCATCGAGGTCCGCGAACAGTTCCGTGAGAAGTACTTCGAGCCCGCGCTCGGACGCCGAATGGCGCTGGTCCAGTCAGCGACGACGCCGGACGACGAGGCGACGCTGCCAAACGATTTTCTCACCCTGGTCGCACGTGGCCTCGACCCGGACTGGACGGCCGACCAAGCGCTCGCGGTGAGGGAGGCAGTGACGGACTTCATTAACGCCGGCACCTTCTCCAGCTCGTTCACCCTGGTGCACGCGCTGGATGAGTGCCTGACCTGGGCTGAGGAGCACCCGGACGAGCGCGAACGACTCCTCGACGAACACTTCCTCGCTCAAGCGGTGGCCGAGGCGCTGCGGCTGCACCCGATCGTCCCACTCTTCTACCGCACCGCGGTCGAGCCTGTGACCCTGGCCTCCGGTCGTGAGATCCAAGCCGGCGAGCACGTGTGCATGGAGATCGGCCCGGCCAATCGCGATCCCGAGGTGTTCGGACCCGACGCCGACTCCTTCGTCCCGGGCCGGAAGGTCCCGTCGGGAGTATTCCCCTACGGCGTCGCCTTCGGGGTCGGCCGACACATGTGCTTCGGCCAGCCTGTGATCCTCGGAAGCGATGGAGTCAGCGGTAGTCACGTGCAGATCCTCAAGGCGATGTTCTCGGCCGGTGTCCGCCGCGATCCCGCCAACCCGCCGCGCATGAACGACCAGTTCGGACGCATGGACGCGCTCTGGGACGTCTACCCCATTCAGTTGGATCCGGCATGACCACGGGAGGCTCAGATGACGATGCACCGCCTGCCGTCGGCGTCTGACCTGGCCCGCGGCCAACTACGCCGAGTCGAGGTCGCCGGACGGGCGATCTGCCTGGCACGGACCCAGGACGGCGAGTTGTTCGCCATCGACGACACCTGCACCCACGAAGAGGAGACCCTCAGCGAAGGGGAGTTGATGGGCTGCGAGGTGGAATGTCCTTTTCACTTCGCGCGTTTTGACGTCAGGACAGGAGAGGCTGTCGCGCTCCCCGCGACGGAGCCGGTTCAGACATATCGGGTCGAGGTCGACGGTGATGACGTCTTAATCGAAGAGCCCCACCTGCAGAGCACCAAGGGAGCATCCGGCACCGAGGGAGCATCTGGGGAGACGAAGAGCGGGTCCCCGTGAGCAGGCAGGTGCCCTCCCGCCTCAGGTCCGGGCGCGCGTCCCAGTGCTGTGTGCCGCCGCCCGGATCCAGTCCGGGACCGGCTCGGACGTCAAGTCAGAACCGTCCTGGACGGCCCATACGTGGGTGACCTCGCCGGCGGCCACCGGCCGCCCCGCATGCTCAAAGTCGTGGCGCACGACATAGCTGGAACGCCCGTGCCGCTCGACGCGGCTGCAGACGTCGACGATGTCGCCCAGCCCCACCGGCGAGAGGTAGCGGCACCGCGCGTCCACGACCGGCGTCCCTCGCAGGTCCGCGAAAATCGCTGGCAACGGATGGTCCAGGTCGGCGAGGAGCCGCGAGTACGCCATATCCATCCACCGGAAGTAACTGGCGAAGTGGATCTGGACAAGGTCCACATCGATCATAGCGACCTCGAAGCACGTCCGCGTCACGTGACTGTTTGCCATACTGCCCCCTGCGGTTGCGACCACGGCAGACAGGGTACCGGTGCATGAGCATGTGGCTGGAGCCGAAAATAGTACTTGTTACTCGACTGGCGAGTCCAAGGTGAGCAAAACGGCCCCGGTCGGCTCGATCCGCAAGGATGAGCCTCACATGCTGCTCTGGTCGGGCTCGTGGTGATCAACCTGCGCAGTGTCATCGCAGCGCCCGCCGTGGAGCCGCTGTCGAGCATGGCCCAACTGATCGGACACGGAGTCGGGGCGATCGGACCGTTCGCCGTGGGTGCTGCCCTCGGGCTCTCCGGATCGTGGACGTGGTCTATGTCCCTAGTGACCGCGGCTGCCGTCGTGAAGCTGCTGGCCGTGAAGCTGCTGGCCGGGTTGGTCGCCGGACGTTCCGTGACGGTAGAAAGTCCCCGTCCATGAAGGATTCCAATTGTCCAGGCCATCCTGGGGCACCTTGCTCGGTGCCGCCCGGCAGAGTTAAGGAAGAGTGACCATGGTCGACGACGGCAACCCGCTGCGAGACGGGGGCAAGTTGTTCAAGCCCCAAGAGCTCATTGTGACGCTCGTCGGGGAGTACGTCGAGCCAGGGGCGGCCGTGTGGTCGGGTGGGCTCGTCCGGATCATGGAGGACCTGGGGTTCTCCACGGCAGGGGCGCGGGTTGCTCTGAACCGAGTGGTCACGCGCAAACTGTTCCACACCGCCAAGGAAGGCCGGTACGTCTTCTACTCCGCCACCCCGCGCCTGAGCTCCCTGCTTGCCGAGGGGCACCGGCAGACGTTCTGGTTCCGTTATCCCGCCCGAGATTGGGAGGGGCAGTGGACGATGGTCTGGTACGCCATTCCCGAAGAGCAGCTGCTAGCCCGGCGACGGCTAAGCCGACGGCTGAGCTTCCTTGGTTTCGCTGCGCTGCACGATGGCACCTGGGTGGCGCCGTACGACCGTTCCGACGAGACGGGGGTGGTCGTCGAGGAACTCAATGTCGGTGGCTATGTCGTGGTATTCGTTGGTGCCACGCCGGAGTGGCTGCCACAGTCGGCGGTGCTGGCACACGCCTGGGACCTCGACGAGGTAGCCAGTCATTACACGGTGTTGGTGGAGCAGTTCGGCCGCTACGCCTCGGCGCGCGAGAGGAGCCGGCTGGACCAGCGTGAGGCTTTCCGGATCCGCACCATGCTCATCGAGGCCCTGCGGCAGGTGGCAGCCTTGGACCCGAAAATCCCCGACTCAGAACTCGGGCTGAAGTTGGACCGCAGCCGGGCCATCGACCTCTTCGAGAAGATCGACGCCGGTCTTCGTCCGGCAGCACAAGCCTACTTCACTAGCCTGGTAGATCCGCTCAACCGGAGCCACCCGTGAGCTGACGCTAACGGTCGGTCATAGGTCGCTTCAGGTCGTTTCGGTTCCCCGATCATCCAACAGTTGACTCATGAATCGAGTCGTATGTAATCTGTGCTTGTGCCTCTCTACTACGCCGATCTCGAGCTGGGACAGGTCTTCACGTTGCCAGCTAGGACGGTCACCGAGACAGATCTCGTGAACTTCGCGATGCTGTCTGGCGACTGGAACCCCATTCACACCGATCAAGAGTTCACCAAGGGGACCATTTACGGACGCCCAGTTGTGTACGGCCTCTTCAGCGTCGTGATGATGACGGGCCTGCTCGACAGAAGCGGACTATTCTCCGGGTCGGCGATGGCCATGCTCGACATCACCGACTGGCGGTTCGAGAAGCCGGTGTTTGTGGGGGACACGTTGCACGCAACGGTAGAGATCGCTGGCAAGAGGCTGACCAGCGGCGGGGACCGCGGGATTGTCGACCGGCTCTTCCGGATCATCAACCAGCGCGGCGAGGTGGTACAGACCGGCCACATCGGGCTCCTGATCCGATGCGGACCTCAGCCGGCGGAGAAACTGCCATGAGCCTGCTGGCCGGCAAGGTCGCGCTCGTGACCGGAGCCGGGCAAGGGATCGGCCGGGCCACCGCCGAGTGCCTCGCAGACGCGGGCGCGAGGATCCTGGTCGCGGACATCGACGGCGAGGCTGCCCAGGACGGGGCCGACGCCATCAACGCGAAGCACGCAGCAAACACAGCCCTAGGACTGGCCGTAGATGTCCGGTCTCAGTCGGATGCCGAGGCCGCCGTGGCTGCTGCCGTCGGGCGCTGGGGAAGCTTGGACGTAGTCGTCAACAACGCCGGCATCACGCGCGACGCCACCTTGCGCCACATGACTTTGGAGGCGTGGCAGGCTGTGTTCGAGGTCAATCTGCAGGGGATGATGCTGGTCAGCCAAGCTGCTGCGACCGTCATGCGCGAGCAGGGTAGTGGCTCCATCGTCAATATCTCGTCCATCTCGGGCAAGGTGGGCCTGGTCGGGCAGACCAACTACTCGGCGGCCAAAGCCGGCGTCGTGGGTTTCACGAAGGCCGCAGCCAAGGAACTGGCACACCGTGGCGTTCGTGTCAACGTCATCCAGCCTGGCCTCATCGACACCCCGATGACGTCGGGGTTGCGCGCCGACGTTCTTCAGCAGAAGCTCGCCGAGGTTCCCCTCGGTCGCGCCGCCGACCCCCGCGAGGTCGCGACCGTCGTGCTGTTCCTCGCCAGCGATCTGTCCAGCTATATGACCGGTGCCGTACTCGAGGTCACCGGTGGGAGGTTCATGTGAGAGTCCCCAGTTCCGACATGGTCCGTGCCGAGACGGCACGGGGTATGTCCTATGTCCGCCGGGGTTCCGGTCGTCCGGTCCTGCTCCTGCACGGGTGGTGTCTCGACGGCTCGCTCTGGGCATACGAGGAAGAGCTCCTCGCCGCCGACCATCAGGTTCTGATCCCTGACTTGCCGGGCTTCGGCCGGTCAGCCGGGATGGCCGAGCCTTACGACATGGAGGCCCATGTCGACGCGGTTGCCGAGCTGCTGGAAGAACTGCACCTGACTGACGTGCTGATTGTGGGCTTCGCCTTCGGCGCAGCCGTGGGCCTGAGTGTCGCCGTCCGGGAGGACTCACGCATCGCGGGCATCGTGGCGGTCGGTGTCCCGAGCTCCACCGTCTTCCCTGCCGAGCGGATGGCAAGGTCCATGCGACGTGACTGGCCGGACTTCGCTCGGCGGTCGGCGGCCGTGCTCTGTCGGCAGCCGCAGAGCGAGGCGACACTGGCCTGGATTGAACGAACGTTCGGCCAGACGCCTCTGCGCTCGGCACTGCAGGGTGTCCGCGTACTGGGGAAGTTCGCCCCCGAGCCGATGTGCTCTGCAGTCGGCGTGCCGGTCCTGTTCGTCCACGGCGAAGACGACGACGTCATTCCCATGGACGTCGCCCGTGCCTGCGCGAAGGCAGCCCCACGAGGCGACCTCGAAGTGCTCCCTGACTGTGGACATCTCGTCGTCCTGGACCAGCGGGGCCCGCTGCACGAGGCACTGCTGCGCTTCGAGCGGAACCTCAACTCGGCGGGTGCCCGATGAACGCGAACGTGGCCGTCGTCGGCCTGGGCATGACCCGCTTCGGGCGGTTCCCCGACCGGTCCCTAAAGGACCTCGGTGGCGAGGCCGTGAGCGCTGCACTGGCCGACGCGCACCTGGAACCAGAGGACATCGAGATGGCGTTCGTCGCCAACGCTATGGCCTCGATCATCACCGGCCAGGTCAGTGTCGTCGGCCAGACCGTGCTGCGGGCGAACGGGTTCTCCGGGATCCCCGTCTACAACATCGACAACGCCTGCGCAGGTTCGTCCAGCGCTCTCAACCTTGCCGTGCATGCCGTCCGCGCAGGCGCGGCGAAGACTGTGCTGGTGCTGGGCGTGGAGAAGCTGGTCGGCAGCAGCCGCGAGTCGACGTACACCGCACTGAACGGCGCTGCGGACATCGACTTCCTGGCCGACGCCGACATCGACGCCTCACGCGAGAGCGTGTTCGTCTCCGCCGTCTACCCTCCGCGGCTACGCGCGTACGCCGACGCACACGGGCTGTCGGCTGACGTGCTCGCCGCCATCGCGGTCAAGAACCGCCGGCACGCCAGCTTCAACCCGATGGCCCAGTACACCGACCCGCTGACCGCCGAGGACGTGCTGACCTCCAAGGTCATCGCCGATCCGATCACCGCGTTCATGTGCGCTCCGATCAGCGACGGCGCGTCTGCCGTGGTCGTCACCTCGGCAGCCTCGGTGCGCCCGGAGCACAAGCCGGTCTGGATCCGCGGTTCCGCGGTGGGCATGGCCAGCGCGGCAGGGCCCGGCGCGGCGATCCGTGAGGTGGCTACCCGGGCGTATGCCGAGGCCGGGATTACACCGGGACAGGTCGATGTCGCCGAGGTCCATGACTCCGTCTCGTTCAATGAGCTCCTTGCCTATGAAGAGCTGGGCTTCTGCGAGCGGGGAACCGGTGAGCGACTGGTCGCCGAGGAGGTCACGTCGCTCGGGGGCCGACTGCCGGTCAACACCAGCGGCGGCCTCGAGTCGCGGGGGCACCCCGTCGCCGCGACCGGTCTCGCGCAGGTGATCGAGCTGGGGCACCAGATGCGTGGCGAGGCAGGCGATCGACAGGTCCCAGATGTACGCATCGGCCTGGCGGAGAGCGCCGGCGGTTTCGCGGGCGGCGATACGGCCGCCGTCGCGGTGACCGTGCTCGGAAGCGACCCCAGCGATGACTGAACGACCCTTCCCGGAGGAGACCGACATGGAGCCACAACAAAGGCCTGTCCTCGGACGGGGTCCTTCCGATCCAGGCCGCCTCTTCGACGTGGCCATCGTGGGGATGGGCCCGGTGGGCGCGATACTCGCCGGCCTACTGGGCCGCCGCGGGGTCGACGTGATCGTGCTGGAGCGCGACCTCGAGGTCTTTCCGCTTCCCCGCGCCGCACACATCGATCACACCGGCCTGCGGGCGGTCCAGGAGCTCGGCTGCCTGGCAGAGTTGCTCCCCTCCACCATCCCCAACCCCGGGATCGAGTTCCGTGCCGCAGACGGTGACGTGTTGATGCGGCTCCCCGGCGACCAGCCGACATGGTCCGGAGTGCCGACGAGCGTGTACTTCCACCAACCCGGCTTCGACCGTACGCTGCGAGCAGCCGTCACGGCACTGCCCAACGTGGACGTCCACCTCGAGGCTGAGGTTGTGGACCTCGCTCAGCAGCCCGACCGGGTCACCCTTCGTGCCGCCAAGCGAGGGAACGAGTCACCTGTCGAGGTCAACGCCCGCTACGTCGTCGGCTGCGACGGCGCCACCAGCCCCATCCGCGAGATGCTCGACCTGGAACTCGAGGACCTGGGATTCCACGAGCAATGGCTCGTCGTGGACCTCTTGCTGGGCGAGGACCACGCAGGCCTGCCTCCGCAGGCTGTGTACATGTGCGACCCCGCGCGCCCACACGTGATCATCCCGATGCCGGATCGTCGTCACCGGATCGAGTTCATGCTCCTTCCCGGTGAGGAAGCGGCCACTATGCAGCGCCCCCAGCGCGTGGACGAGGTACTGCGCAAGCTCATCGGCGACCAGCCGGTCACCGTCGAACGTGCAGCGGTGTACACCTTCCACGGCCTCATCGCAGAAACGTGGCGTTCTGGTCGGATCCTGCTCGCTGGGGACGCGGCGCACCAAATGCCGCCCTTCCTCGGCCAGGGCATGTGCTCGGGGTTCCGGGATGCCGCCAACTTGGCATGGAAGTTAAATCGAGTCCTGGAGGGCGCTCCCGATGCGCTCCTCGACACCTATGAGGCAGAGCGCAGCCCCCACGTACGAGAGGTCGTGAAGCGCGCCATCGACTACGGCGCCATCGTCGGCACGATCGACCCACAGGCGGCGCAGGAGCGTGACGCCGCGATCCGGGCGGATCACCGGTCGCTGCTGTTCGGCCTGCCCCCACTGCTGCCGGGGCCACTCGTGCTGGAAGGTGGCGGCGGCCTGTTCGGTCAGCCTCCCGTTGCCGGCGTGCCCCTCGACGACGCGGTGGGACAGCGGTTCCTCGTACTCGCCCGGCACGACACCGCTCTTGGCTCCACGGCCGCCTGGTGGAACGAGGTCGTCGGCGCGTGGGTCACAACGCTTGCAGACCTCCCGGACCCTGACCCCTCCCTCGCTGCATGGCTTGACGCCCAAGGCGTCGACGTCGCCATACTCCGCCCTGACCGCTACGTCCTCGGGGCGGCCCCGGGAACTCTCGACCAGTTCACCGCCCTGGTCCGTGATCTACTCGAAGGAGACGCGGAGTCAGACCAGGTGGCGACCTCGAGCTCAAGGATGTCGCGATGAAAGACACTTACCCCGACTCCACCATCCCGGCACACTGCCTGGTGCCACCGGACGAACAACCGGAGTACACCCACTCGGACGATCCGCGTGTGGACGACTGGTCGAGCACCGGATGGGCACTGAGCGACGCGCAGGTCGAGGCCGGTCACGGCGACGCCATTGCGATGATCCATGCCGAGTCCGGCCGCTCCTACACCTTCCGCGAGCTGGCCGGCCTGAGCACCAGGCTTGCGGAGGGCCTTGTTCATCGCGGCGTGCAGCCGGGCGACCGCATCGCCTTCCGCGGACCGAACGTGCCCGAACTCATCATCGCCATGTTGGCCGCCTGGAAGGCCGGAGCGGTCGTCGTTCCGACGCCGGTGCAGTCGCGTCCAGACGAGCTGCGTTTCTTTGTCGAGGACACCGGCGCCCGCCTGCTGGTGATAGTCGGCGGCACCGAGATCGCCGCCGGCGTCGCCGAGGCCGTCGCGGGCACCGACGTTGAGGAAGTGCTCGTGTTCGGCGAGACCCCGCTGAAAGACTCTTCCCACCGCGACCTGCGGTCGCTGAGCAAGGATGCGGACGCCGAGGGGGTGTCCCTGCCCCGGACCCCGAGCGACGGCGTTGCCGTCATCTGGCACACCGGAGGCACTACCGGTCAACCTAAGGGCTGCTACCACACCCACAGGCGGTTCCTGCTCGGCGGCTTCGCTATCGCGGATGTCACCGGCGCCGCCCCCGGCCAGCGGTGGGCGGCTGCAGCACCAGCCGGGCACGCGCTCGGCTTCATCTACCACACCAACTTCAC
>JBPPMI010000256.1:0-3277 GCA_051305975.1 Solirubrobacterales bacterium | reverse complement strand
CTGAGCGCGCCTGGACTTCGTCGACTGTCGCACGGTTCGCTCATTGACGTGGGTCAAATCGCTTCACCGGCTCCCTTACTCCTCGCCAGCCACGCTCAGGACACCCGCTTACGTTCTTTGGACAGCCGAGCACCGGCTGCTCCAGGGATCACCGTCCAGCCGCTCAGGCCGCCCGGAGGTAACTGGCATAGACATGGTCGGCTGGTCGAGACATCCAAGTTGGTTTTACGAACGTGGCCGGGTCTTCGACTGAGACCGGAAACACCAACTTGGATGCAGTCATTCAGAACTCACTGAAACTCGAACAGGACGAAACCATTCTTTATTTCGAATTCGTCCGCCCTCGCGGTAGACCGATACCCGGGCAAAGAAAAGGCCCGGCGTTTGCCGGGCCTTTCGGTGAAGCTTGATTGGCTCTAGACGGCCGGGGGCGGCGGCTGCTGCTTTTCTGCTGCCACCGGGTCGATTGCTGCTGCCTGCGGCTGCTCTTCGAGGGCCGGCGGGTCCACGTTGACCGGAATCTCGTCTCCTACCGGCGGGTACTCGTCACGCATCAGCCATGAGTAGGAGGTGACGCGGGTCGTCCAGCTGAGGGCCCACGCCAGGGCGTTGTGGATAGCGGCCGGCTGGTAGCCGCGGAAGACGATCGTGACCCATGAGATCATCGTCACGCCCATCAGCAGGAACGACACGAGGTAGGAAAGGATCATCAGCGGGACCAGCAGGATGATCCGGAAGAACACCGAGACGCGACTCTGTTTGGCTGCCCGCGGTGCGATGTGGACACGGACGGGGTATGCCGGGTCGTCCTTCAGCCCGAATGACGGCCATTCGTCCGTCTGGAGGGAGATGAACGCGTTCACCCTCATGTTGAACCGCAGGATTCCTCCGACGAACTTGTACATGCCTTCGGGGTACCTGCCCGTGAAAACGAGGGCGAACCAGGCGATGAAAACGACCACCGTAGCCGCGATCAGGTAGACGTAATCCACGATGATCCAGGGGATCGCGACGATGTAACGGAAGAAGGTGGTCAGCCGGTTCCGTTCCTTCAGATAATCGGCTTCATATGTGACTGGATACAAGAGGACTCCCTCGTTGGGCTTGGCAAGAAAAACTGCTTCGGCAGCAGACTACCTCTGCCTTCGGACCATGTACAGAGCCAGATGGAAGTGCGGCCGGTGGTCCGGCGCGCCGGATCATTATCCTGAGGCGGCGATGACCGATCACGCCAAGATCCCGGACGACCTTAAGCCCGCCGACGGCCGCTTCGGCTGTGGCCCCTCGAAGGTCCGGCCCGAAGGCCTGCGATCACTCGCGGAACAGTCCGACCTCATGGGCACGTCACACCGGCAGAAGCCGGTGAGGGACCTCGTCGGTCGTGTCCGCGGTGGCCTCGGAGATCTCTTCTCTCTTCCCGACGGTTACGAGATCGTCCTGGGCAACGGCGGGGCCACAGCTTTCTGGGACGCAGCGGCCGCCTGGCTCGTGCGTGACCGGGCAATCCACATGGTCTACGGCGAGTTCTCCCGCAAGTTCTCCGACACCACGGCAGGCGCCCCGTTCCTGTCCGATCCGGTGCTGATCGAGGCAGAGCCCGGCAGCGCTCCGGTCCCCGAGAGCCGTGACGGTGTCGACGCGATCGCCTGGGCCCACAACGAGACTTCGACCGGCGTCATGGTCCCCGTCGAACGCCCGGCGGATGCCGGCGATGCGCTGGTCCTCATCGACGCCACTTCCGGAGCGGGTGGCCTCCCGGTCGACCTGAACGAAACCGACGCTTATTACTTCGCCCCACAGAAGGCTTTCGGCTCCGACGGTGGTCTCTGGCTGGCCGCACTCAGTCCCGACGCAATCTCCCGGATCGAGGAGCTCGACGGATCGTCCGACCGGTGGCAGCCGCCGTTCCTGTCCCTCAAGACGGCCCTCGACAATTCGCGCAAGGAACAGACCTACAACACCCCGGCGCTGGCGACTCTGATCCTGCTCGCCGAGCAGCTCGACTGGATGAACGCCGGCGGCGGACTCGACTTCTGCGTCGAGCGGACCACTGCTTCTTCCTCGCACCTCTACGGGTGGGCCGGCTCGAGCGATTTCGCCACACCTTTCGTCGCCGATCCGGCCCAGCGTTCGCTGGTCGTCGGAACTATCGACTTCGAGGACTCGGTCGATGCTGCGGCCGTGGCGGCAACGCTTCGCGCCAACGGCATCGTCGACGTCGAGCCCTACCGCAAGCTCGGCCGTAACCAGCTGAGAGTCGCGATGTTCCCGGCGGTCGACCCCTCCGACGTCGAGGCGCTCACCGCCTGCGTCGACTGGGTAATCGAAAACGCCGTAGTCAATACTTGAAAGTAATCATCGAAGCCGGCCCGTCAGGGCCCGGCAATCAGGAGGCAACTTGAGCGAAAAGGCCAAAGTACTGGTCAAAGAGAAGATCGCCGATTCCGGCGTTGACCTTCTCCGTGAGCATTTCGACGTGGATCTCGGGCTCGAGATGGACGATGCCGAACTTGCCGAGCAGATCGGCAAATACGACGCGATCCTGATCCGGTCGGCCACCAAGCTCACACCGGAACTGATCGAGCGTGCCGACAACATGAAGGTCATCGGCCGTGCCGGTACCGGTGTCGACAACGTCGACATCCCCGCCGCGACCAAGCGCGGGATCATCGTCGCCAACGCCCCCGAATCGAATTCGGTCGCCGCTGCCGAGCACACGCTCGCGCTCGCTCTGGCCCTCTTCCGGAACGTCCCGCAGGCCCATGGCTCCCTGGTGGCCGGCCGCTGGGACCGCGCCAAGTACAAGGGTGCCGAGCTCTACGGCAAGACCCTCGGCGTAATCGGCTTCGGCCGCATCGGCCAGCTGGTCGCCAAGCGAGCGCAGGCCTTCGACATGGAAGTCCTCGCTTTCGACAAGTTCGTTTCTGCCGACCGCTTCAAGGACCTCGGAGTGGAGGGCGTCGAGTCGAGCGAAGAGCTCTACGAGCGCGCCGACCTCCTCACGATTCACCTGCCGAAGACACCGGAGACGATCAACTGGATCGACGCCGACGCGATCGCCAAGTTCAAGCCGGGGATGCGCATCGTCAATTGCGCCCGTGGTGAACTGATCGACCTCGACGCACTGATGAAAGGGCTCGAATCCGGCCAGGTCGGCGGGGCAGCCCTGGACGTGTTCCCCGAAGAGCCCTTCACCGAGCACCCGATCTTCCAGCGCGAGGACGTGGTCGTCACGCCGCACCTCGGCGCTTCGACCGCCGAAGCCCAGGACCGTGCC
>JBPPMI010000255.1:0-3805 GCA_051305975.1 Solirubrobacterales bacterium | reverse complement strand
ACATGGGCAGCATGTCCATGGGTGGGGACCCGCCTTTCGGCGACGCCGGCGACGTGACCTACCCCCACTACCTGATCAACGGCCGCGTCCCGACCGCCCCAGACGTGCTCCGCGGGAAGCCCGGCCAGCGGGTCCGACTACGGATCATCAACGCCGGATCGGACACCATCTTCACCGTCGCGCTCGGCGGACACCGTCTCACCATCACCCACACCGACGGGTTCGCGGTCCAGCCCCACGAGACCGGCGCCCTCTACCTCGGAATGGGCGAACGGTACGACGCAGTGGTCACTCTCGGCGACGGAGTATTCCCCCTCGTCGCAGCGCCGTACGGCAAGGAGGGCCAGGCAATGGCACTCATCCGCACCGGCTCCGGGGCCGCGCCGGACGCGGCGGTTCACCTTGCTGAACTCGACGGACCGATCCTCGAAGGCGCTGAACTACTACCGGCAGAAGCCTCACGCCTCTCGAGCAGGGAACCGGACTCCACCCAGATGGTCCACCTCAGCGGGCAGATGATGCCCTACCAGTGGGCCATCAACGCTGCCCCCTACCCAAAGAACGACCCTCTCCTCATTGCGGAGGGTGACCGGGTGCGCCTGGAGTTGATGAATATGACTCAGATGACCCACCCGATGCACATCCACGGCCACACCTTCGCCCTGCCCAGTGGGCTGCGGAAGGACACCGTCCTGGTCAAGCCGATGTCCGCGCTGGCGGTGGACCTGCAAGCCGACAACCCCGGAAACTGGATGACGCATTGCCACAACATCTACCACGCCGAAGCAGGCATGATGATCGCCCTGAACTACCGGGCCTGACCCCGATGTCTGCACCCGATCCGCTCGCCGATGAACGGAGATGTCGTGGGGACCGTCGTCGCAACCCTGATCGCGCTGCCGCTCGTCGCGCTAGTCATCGGAGCGCTGTCGGGGCCACGTCCGGTTGACGTCATGCTGCGCCACGGGTGATCACTCCCGGGATTTGCGGGTGCGGGCGGCGTTCGAGAGCGATCAGCCGCCTACCGACTAGGCGGGGGCTGTGGTTGCTTTTGGGGGCTCAGGACTTTCGGCCCGTCTCATCGATACCCCCCGGGGGTATGATCAACCTATGCACGAAGACGACGGGGATCAGCCAGTGAATACGGAACGCCAGGCCAAACCAAGTACGACGCAACCTAGAGCGCCTTCCTCACCCCGCGCATTGGCCCAGCGACCCCGGTGGTCCCGGTGACACCGCCTGACGGGGCAGTGGAGTACACCTGCCCGATGCACCCAGAGATCCGTCAATCTGGGCCGGGCGCCTGCCCGATCTGCGGAATGGCTCTCGAACCGGTCATGGCCGGTGCCGACACGGGTCCGAGCCCGGAGCTGGCCGACATGACCCGACGGTTCTGGGTTGCCGTGGCACTTTCGATTCCGGTTGTCATCCTCGAGATGGGCGCGCATCTGTTCCCAGCACTGGAGGACCTCGTCAGTCCACGTGCCTCGACCTGGATCCAACTCGCCTTGGCGACGCCCGTCGTGTTGTGGGCAGGGTGGCCGTTCTTCACTCGCGGCTGGACCTCCGTGCGCACCCGGCATCTCAACATGTTCACCCTTATCGCGATCGGGACCGGAGTGGCGTGGCTCTACAGCGTGGTCGCCACGGTGGCACCGGGCGCGTTTCCTGACTCCTTCCGCGGGATGGGTGGGACTGTCGACGTCTACTTCGAGGCCGCGTCGGTCATCACTGCCCTGGTGCTCCTCGGCCAGGTCCTGGAGCTGAGGGCCCGCGAGCAGACCTCAGGGGCTATCAAGGCGCTGCTGGACCTCACCCCCAAGACCGCACACCGGATCACCGCGAACTCTGGCGAAGAAGACGTGAGCCTCGAACTGGTGCAGATAGGTGACCGGCTCCGCGTCCGCCCCGGCGAGAAGGTGCCCGTCGACGGCGTCGTTGAGGACGGTCGCTCCTCCCTCGACGAGTCCTTGGTCACCGGGGAGTCCATGCCCGTCACCAAGGCCACCGGCGACACCGTCATCGGCGGCACCCTGAACCAAACCGGGTCGCTGGTGGTCCGCGCCGACAAGATCGGGCGCGACACCATGCTGGCCCGCATCGTCCAGATGGTCGCCGAAGCGCAACGCTCACGAGCGCCGATCCAGCGCATGGCAGACCAGGTTGCGGCTTGGTTCGTCCCTGCCGTCCTCGGTGTCGCTCTGGTGGCCTTCATCGTGTGGGCCGCAGTCGGGCCTGACCCCCGCCTGGCCCATGCCCTGATCGCTGCCGTCTCGGTCCTCATCATCGCCTGCCCTTGTGCCCTGGGCCTGGCCACGCCGATGTCGATCATGGTCGGCGTCGGCCGAGGGGCCGGACTGGGTGTCCTGATCAAGAACGCCGAGGCACTAGAGCGGATGGAGAAGGTCGACACTCTCGTGGTCGACAAGACCGGCACTCTCACCGAGGGACGCCCCTCGGTCACCCACATCGCCGCAGCTTCAGGTTTCGACCGAGACGACCTCCTCAGGTTGGCCGCCGGCGTCGAACGCGCCTCGGAACACCCCCTTGGCAGGGCCGTTGTCACGGCTGCGGAGAGCGCTTCCCTGACCATTCCCGAGGTCAGCGACTTCGACTCCCCCACCGGCAAGGGAGCCCTCGGGACCGTCGAAGGCCACCGCATTGTCCTGGGCGGCGCAGGGTTCCTGGCCAGCCACGGCATGGACTCCAGTTCCTTGGCCGACCGGGCCGACGAGCTTCGCGCCGACGGTGCCACCGCAATCTTCATCGGCGTGGACGCGACAGTTGCCGGCGTCATGGCGATCGCCGACCCCATCAAGGACACCACCGCCGATGCTCTCGCCGCGCTGCGAGCCGAGGGGATCGAGGTGGTCATGCTGACCGGTGACAACCGCGTCACCGCAGAAGCCGTCGGACGCCAGCTGGGCATCGACCGGATCGAAGCCGAGGTACTGCCGGACCACAAGAGCGACATCGTCAAAGGGCTCCGCGACGAGGGACGCGTGGTCGCGATGGCCGGAGACGGTGTCAACGACGCGCCCGCCCTGGCCGCGGCCGACGTCGGGCTCGCGATGAGCTCAGGGACCGATGTCGCGATGGAGAGCGCCGGCGTCACCCTGCTCAAGGGTGACCTCATCGGCATCGTGCGGGCCCGCAAGCTCTCCCAGGCCACCATGTCCAACATTCGCCAGAACCTGGTGTTCGCCTTCATCTACAACGTGGCAGGCATCCCTGTAGCCGCCGGGGTGCTCTATCCCACCTTCGGGCTGCTGCTCTCCCCCATCATCGCCGCCGGCGCCATGGCCCTGTCCTCCGTCAGCGTCATCACCAACGCCCTACGGCTCCGCACCCAGAACCTCGACTAACGACTCCCCATGCTCTGACAACATCCAGAACGCCGAGACGGGACGGGGACCGCCCTCCTATCGCATCGGAGGCGGGCTGCTGGCGACCCTGTGGAACGCGGTGACCGCGGCTGTCGGTGCGGTGATGGGGCTTGTGCCGCACCTGCTGCACCAGGTCAGCATCTTCGCCGGTGCCCCCCTTCACCCAACCCGTCGAGCGATCTTGACCCCGGAACGACGCCGAGTAGCGCAAAGGCCTGGGCACGCCGGGTCAGGGAAGGAGCTGAGATTCATGGCCCGGGGTTGAAGAGTCAACATCACGCCGGCCGAGAGAGTCGACCGAGGTCCGGCCCACCGGACGAGAGTCGATGAGCCCGCAGTCCTTCAGGCAGGCCAGATGCGCCGAGACCGTCGACTGGGCCAGACCCAGGTGCGCGCTCATCGACGACCCGGTGCTCCCC
>JBPPMI010000254.1:0-9821 GCA_051305975.1 Solirubrobacterales bacterium | reverse complement strand
GGCCGAAGCGGCGTCCGGCGAGTTCGAGCATCGGACCGAACTCCGGGGCGCCGAGCCCTCCGTCCTGACCGGCCAGGCGGTCGAGGTCTTCGCGCGCCGCCTCGAGCAGTTCTTCGTCCCGTGGCAGCCGGGCCACCGCGAACCGGGGAAGGCCGCTCTGGCGCACCCCGGTGATCTCGCCCTCCCCCCTCATCTTCAGGTCGATCTCGGCGAGACGGAAGCCGTCGGACTCGTTCGCGAGGGCGGCGAGGCGGCGGGCGGATGCCGGGCTCGAGCTGCCGCTGATCAGGAAGCAGGCCCCGGCGTGCGTGCCCCGGCCGATCCGTCCGCGGAGCTGGTGGAGCTGCGAGATGCCGAACCGCTCGGCCCCTTCGACGACCATCACGGTCGCGTTCGGAACGTCGATCCCGACCTCGATCACCGTGGTCGAGACGAGCACCTGCGTGCGGCCGTCCTCGAACGCCGCCATCGCCAGGGACTTCTGCTGCGAGTTCATCTGGCCGTGGATCAGGCCGACTTCGAACTCGCTCAGTTCGCCTTCCCGCAGCCTTTCCGCTTCCTCGATCGCGGCGCGGGCCTGGAGCGCCTCCGACTTCTCGATCAGCGGGCAGACGACGAATGCCTGGCGGCCGGCCCGGACTTCGGACTTCAGGTGGTCGAAGGCTTCCGCACGGCCCGATTCGCCGAGGACCCGGGTCGTGATCGGCAGCCGCCCGGCCGGCAGTTCCCGGAGTTCGGTCACGTCGAGGTCGCCGTATGCGGTGAGCGAGAGGGTTCTGGGGATCGGGGTGGCGGTCATGTGGAGGATGTGGGCGCCGTGGCCTTCCGGGGACTTCCGGTCGAGCCGGCCACGCTGCCGGACGCCGAAGCGGTGCTCTTCGTCGATCACGCACAGGGCGAGCCGGTTGAAGACGACGGGATCCTCGAGCAGCGCGTGGGTCCCGATCAAGATATCCAGATCGCCTGCGGACAGGGCTTCGAGGAGTTTCCCCCTCACCTCCTGCGGGGTCGAACCGGTGAGCAGCGCGAAAGTCACGCCGGAGCCGTCGAGGAGCCGGGACACGGTCGCGGCATGCTGGTCGGCGAGAACTTCCGTCGGGGCCATCAGCGCCGACTGCGCCCCGCTGCCGGCCGCGCGCAGCATCTCCTCGAGCGCGACCACGGACTTACCGGAACCGACCTCTCCCATCAGGAGGCGCCGCATCGGCACCTCCTTCCGGTTGTCGGCGGTGATCATTGCCACCGCCGCCGCCTGGGCGCCGGTCAGGTCGAACGGGAGGCTTCCGACCCACTTCTCCGCGCGTTCCCCACCACCGTCGAGACTGAACGCCGGGGGTCCTCCGGTCCTGCCCTCGACCCGGCCCCGCCGCAGCACCACCTGGTGGAGAAAGAGTTCTTCGTAGGCCAGCCGGGCCATCGCCAGCACCGAGGTGTCCTCGGACTGCGGGAAGTGTGCCTCCCGGATCGCGCTGACCGCACCGGCGAGTCCGCGCTCCTCGAGGATCGATGAAGGAAGCGGTTCGACGAGCTCATCGGCCATCCGGCAGGCATGCCAGGCCCAACCGCGCCAGCGCGCCGGGCGCAGTTCTTCCGATCCGGGATGGCGACCACGGATGCCACCCTCCTTCAGCCCGGGCGGCCCTTTGGCCTTGCTGTCGGTCCACCGGGCCGGGCCTTCGGTGACCGGTGTCCCGTCGGGGCCGGCGTCAGTCGCTTCCTGGGCCGAGACGACGAAACCCTTCTTGTCGAGCCGTCCCTCCATCACGTACGAAGAACCGGCATTGACCTGGTTCGCGATCCAGGGCTGGTTGAACCAGACCGCCTTGCGCTCGCCGGACGAGTCCGCGATCTTGCCTTCGACCACGCTCAGGCCGCGTCGCCGTACCCGGATCCGCCGGATCGAATTGACCTCAACGAGGACCGTGGCCGTGACTCCCAGCTCGAGATCCCCCAGCAGTACCCGCTCGGGAGCGTCGCCGTACGCCCGCGGGACCCGCCAGAGCAAGTCGAAGATCGTCTCGACGCCGACCTCGGCGGCCTTCTCCTCGAGCACCTTCCCGATCCCGGGCAGGGCGGACAGCGGCTGGTCGAGGCGATACGGCCTCGCCCAGCGGACGGGCGCGCGCAGCAGTTCCGCCGTCGAAGGCACGGGACCGCCGCCGAAAGGCTGCGGTCCGGCTACTGACTCGCTAGCAGCCACCACCAGCTCGGCTGGCCGCCCTCATGAAGTTCAATCTCGACGCCGTCCGGGCTGTAGGAGTCAAGTTCGTCGAGAGGTATCGGGGCACCGTCGCCACCGATAACGGTGATCAGTTCTGCGTCGTGGCACATCGATTCGATAGTCGTGGCGAGGGTCGATCCGGCCCCGCCCCAGGCGATGATCTCACCGTCGATGAAGCCGATTGCGTCGCCGTTCCGGAAGCGACCCTGTTTGTCGTCGCGGGCAGCCGGCGCAATCCCGCCGACGGTGATCCCTTCGATGGCACCGGTCAGGCGTTCACGATTCCACTCGAGTTCTGCGTCGGGATCGAATTCGATGCACGCGAGCAGCCCTTCCTGCTGTGTCTTGGTCGGTATGACCACGGCGTTCTTCTCGGAGAGCTCACAGGCCCGTTCGGCGGCCATGATCACGTTCGACGAGTTCGGCAGGATGAGGACGTTTTCCGTGTGGACCTCGCGGATCGCCGCGAACAACTCAGCGGTAGACGGGTTCATGGTCTCGCCGCCGGAGACGACCTGGGCGCCCATTTCGGAGAACATGGCTTCGAGACCGTCGCCGCTGGCAACCACGATGATCCCGGTGAGGTGCTCGGCCAGCCGCGCTTCGCGTTCAGCGACCTGGATGCGCATGTCGGCCACGTCGAGGTTGGTGACGTCCCCTTCGCCGGCGAAGATCGACATCGCCGCTTCCGGGTCATCGGTATGCACGTGGACCTTCAGCGTCGCTTCGTCTCCGACCACCAGTACCGAGTCGCCGAGCTCTTCCAGCCGGGATACGTATTCCCGCGAGACGAGTCCGGAGCCGGAGACGATGAAGTTGGTGCAGTACTGGAAGCGGCTGTCCGCATGGTGCGGCTGGCTCATCTGCGTCGTGCCCTGGTGTTCGATCACCGGCAGTTCCGCGTCGTCGCCGCGCAGCGCCGCCAGGACTCCGGCCAGGATCAGCACGAGGCCGTATCCGCCGGCGTCGACCACACCCGACTGGGCCAGGACTTCGAGCTGTTCCGGCGTCCGTTCGACCGCCTTCTGGCCATCCGCGATCGCCTGCTCGATCACGTCGGCGAGCAAGTCGTCCTGTTGGGCGCTGGTCGCATCGGGTGCGAGCCGCTGGCGTTCGGGGTCGATGTGGGCGAGCTGGCGGGAGATCGAATGGGCCATCTCCCGGAAGACGGTGAGCATGGTTCCTTCGGCCGGATCCCGCACCGACTCGTAGGCCGCGTCGGCGGCCCGGGCGAACGCCGAAGCGACCAGGACCGGATCGACCAGTTCGCCGGGCCGGGAGGCGAGTTCCTCGGCGGCCCCGCGGACGATCTGGCTGAGGATGACCCCCGAATTGCCGCGGGCACCCATCAGGGCGGCCCGGGCCAGGGCCGAAACGAACTGCTCGCGGCCGATTTCCTCTAGCGTCTGGCCGTTCTCGCCCATCCGGTCGAGTTCTTCCATGACGGCCTTCATGGTCATCGCCATGTTGTCGCCGGTGTCGCCGTCCGCCACCGGGAAGACGTTGAGGTCGTTGACCTCCTGGCGGCGCGCTTCGAGGGATCCGTACGCGGACGCGACGACGCGTCGGAAGCGTTCTAGGGAGTCGTCAGGCACAAGGACCGACTATAGGCAACGACAAGGCGGTGACAATGAGAGGTACGGGTCCTGACGTCTTGATCCACGCTCCGCGCGGATGCAAGGCGGCGAGACCCGGGCTCAGGCGGCCTTGGTGACCTTGTTTGCCTTGAGGCAGCGGGTACACACGTTCACGCGCTTGCGGGCGCCGTCTTCGATGATCCGGACCTTCTGGAGGTTCGGATCGAACCGCCGACGCGTCGCAACCATCGAGTGGCTGCGAGAATTGCCGAAGGACGGCCCTTTTCCACAGGTGTGACAGATGCGTGCCATAGGACAAGGCATCCTATCTAAAAAGAAAGCAACAAGAGTTTCCCCGAGTCAGCATCGCTAGAGATCCGTGTTGCGCAGTAAAGCGGAGCAATTCGGATACTTGTTCCCGGGCATCCTTCATGCCCACTTTTCTACACGCCGAGCTGGCCTTTCAGCTCGTTCATCCTGAGCACAGCACGGGCGGCATTGGCTCCAGAATCCCGTTTGCCACCGACGTCGGCGCGGGCCAGGGCCTGCTCCATGTTGTCGACCGTCAGCACCCCGAACCCGCAGGGGATACCGGTTTGGAGCTGGACGTTCTGGATCCCGCGGGCCGCTTCGTTGCAGACGAAGTCGTAATGGTCGGTCTCCCCCCGGATCACCGCTCCCAGGCAGGCGACCCCGGCGAACTTGCCGGAGGTGGCGCAGTAATGGGCCGCGAGCGGGAGTTCGAAAGCGCCGGGTACCGGGAAGACGGCGATGTCGTCTTGGTCGATCCCGTCCTTCGCGAATTCGGTCTTCGCGCCGTTGACCAGTCTTTCGGCGAGATCGGTGTAGAAGCTGCCGACGCAGATCGCGTAGCGGGCGTCAGCCATTTTCTTCTTCGACCGCCTTGTCGTGGACCTGCTCGTCGTGGATCATCTCCTCGTCGAGTGGCAGGCCCTGGTGGTGGAGGGCATGACCCATGCGGTCGCGCTTGGTCTTGAGGTAGGCCTCGTTGTGCTTGTTCGGCGGCGCCTCGATCTCGATCTGCTCGGTGACGCTCAGCCCGTGACCCTCGAGGCCGATGATCTTCTTCGGGTTGTTGGTCAGAATGCGGATCTCGCGGAGACCCAGGTCACGGAGGATCTGTGCGCCGATGCCGTAGTCGCGCAGGTCGGCCGGGAGCCCGAGTTGGAGGTTGGCGTCGACCGTGTCGAATCCTTCGTCCTGGAGCTTGTAGGCCCGCAGCTTGTTCAGCAGGCCGATGCCGCGCCCCTCCTGCGACAGGTAGAGCAGGACCCCGCGGCCCTCTTCTTCGATCATCGCCATGGCGGCTTCGAGCTGTTCGCCGCAGTCGCAGCGCATGCTGTGGAAAACGTCACCGGTCAGGCACTCGCTGTGAACCCGGATCAGGACGGGTTCCGCGGTGGTCAAGTCGCCCTTGACCATCGCCACGTGGTGTTTGTCGTCGACAAGCGAGCGGTATCCGACCGCCCGGAAGTCGCCCTGGGTGGTGGGCAGCGCCGTCTCGACCACACGCTCGACGAGCTTCTCGTTCGCCCGCCGGTACTTGATCAGGTCGGCGATCGTGATCATCTTCAGTTCGTGCTTGGCCGCGTAGGTGGTCAGGTCGTCGACCCGCGCCATCGACCCGTCCTCGTTCATCACTTCACAGATCACGCCCGACGGGCTCAGTCCGGCGAGGCGGGCGAGGTCGACGCTGGCTTCCGTGTGGCCGGTGCGCTCGAGTACTCCGCCCTCCTTGGCCTTCAGCGGGAAGACGTGGCCGGGGACGACGATGTCACGCGGTCCGGCGTCGGGGTCGATCGCGACCTGGACGGTGTGGGCGCGGTCATGGGCGGAGATGCCGGTGGTGACCCCGGAGGCCGCTTCGATCGAAACGGTGAAGGCGGTCTCGAGCGGGGCCTCGTTCTTGGCGGTCATCAGGCTGAGACCGAGCTGCTCGCACCGCTGGGGTGTCAGCGCGAGGCAGACCAGCCCTCGGGCTTCCTTCACCATGAAGTTGATCGCTTCGGGGGTGGCGAACTGAGCCGCCATGACCAGGTCGCCTTCGTTTTCGCGGTCCTCGTCGTCGGCCACGATGACCATGCGACCGGCACGGATGTCCTCGAGCGCCTCTTCGATCGTCGAAAAGGGTGATTCCTGGGTCGCGCCCGCGTTGCCCGGATCCTGCTCGCTACTCGACATCGTCATTTCTGCTCACTCTCAGCTGGTTGATTGGGCGATGCATATGGTGACACCATCCGCTCGACGTATTTGGCGATTACGTCACATTCGACGTTTACGCGCCGTCCGGCATCCAGGCTGCCGAGGGTCGTCCTCTCCCGCGTCTCGGGAATCAGAGCCACCTCCGCCCAGTCCGGGCCGCATTCGGTGACCGTCAGGCTGACCCCTTCCAGGGTGATCGAACCCTGCGGCACGACGTACCTCGCAAGGTCGTCGTCGAGTGCGACCCTCACCCTCAGCGAGAAACCGTCCCCGGTCAGTGAACTGACCTGACCGACCCCGTCGACGTGGCCCTGAACGATGTGTCCGCCGAGCCGCTGGTCGGCACGCAGGGCGAGTTCGAGGTTGACCGCGGTGCCACCTGCCAGGTTGCCGAGTGAAGTCAGATTGAGCGTCTGCGTCATCGCCTCGGCGGAAAAGCCGGATCCCGTGACTTCCGTCGCGGTCAGGCATACGCCGTTCACCGCGACCGAATCGCCAGTCTCGATCTGTCCGGCGAGGCCGGTCTTGATAGCGATCCGCGCTCCGTCTTCATCGGTTTCGATCTGTTCCACTTGGCCGAGGTCGGCCACCAGTCCGGAGAACACCGGCTACCAGTCCTTCAGGTCTGCGCTCATGAGTACATCTTGCCCTACCCGGGTCACGCGCATGTCCGGCAGCCGCGTGGCGTCGGTGAGCTGGTCGGGGCCATCGGCCTCCACCGCAGTGAGACCGCCGCCGATCAGCACCGGGGCGACGAACGTTTGGATGCGGTCGACCTCCCCCGCGGCGATGGCCACTCCGGCCAGGGTCGGTCCGCCTTCCAGCAGGACCGAAGCGATTTCGATGTCCCCGAGCATGTCCAGCGCTTGTACGAACCGTTCTTCACGAGCGGCACCGTCGACCTGGAGGATCACCGCTCCCGCCGCGAAAAGCGGATCGGCGCGACGCAGATCGGCTTCGGAATGCACGACCACCGCGAGCGGGGCGGCTTCGATGTCCTCGAAGATCGCCGATGCCGGGGTCATGTCCTCGCTGGTGCCGAATACGACCCTGGTCGGCTGTTTCACGGCATTTCCGGTGCGATCCGTCAGCTTCGGATCATCGGCCCTGAAAGTGCCCGAACCGACCGCGACGGCGTCCATCTGGCCCCTCCAGTGGTGAACCAGTTCGCGGCTCTCCGGTCCCGTGATCCAGTTCGAGTCGCCGGTCCGCGTCGCGACCTTGCCGTCGAGACTCATCGCGGTCTTCAGCACCACCAGCGGACGGCCGGTCAGTGCCCCCTTCCGGAAGTCCTGGACCTGGCGCCGGCACCGGGCCGCATCTTCGGGGGCCGCTTCGCGCACGGTGATGCCCGCGTCACGCAGTCTTTGGGGTCCAATCCCCGCCGTTTTCTCCGTCGGGTCCGGACAACCGACTACCACTTCGGCGACCCCGGCCTCGATCAGCGCGTCCGCGCAGGGCGGCTGCCGCCCGGTGTGGGCGCAAGGCTCGAGGGTCACGTAGGCGGTCGAACCGGCGGGATCGTTGCCCCTGTCCTTCGCATCGGCCAGAGCTACCCGCTCCGCATGGAGGTCTCCGCGCTGTTTGTGCCACCCCTCGCCGATCACGACGCCGTCCCTGACCAGCACCGCACCGACCGTCGGATTGGGGCTGACCGCACCGCGGCCGAGCTCGGCCAGGTGAAGAGCTCTGTCCCAGATCTCGGACTCCGTCGGTTGCAATTCGGTCGGCATGGGAGAATCTTGACGACTTATGAAGGTAATCATCCAGATCCCCTGCCTCAACGAGGAGGAAACCCTCCCGGCCACCCTGGCCGATCTCCCCACGGAGATCGCCGGCGTGGACGTGATCGAGACCCTGGTCATCGATGACGGATCGACCGACGGGACGGTCGACGTGGCGATCCGGAACGGTGTCGACCACATCGTCAAGCTGCCGAACAACCGGGGCCTCGCGACGGGGTTCCAGGCCGGGATGGACGCCTGCCTGAAGCTTGGTGCCGACATCGTCGTCAACACCGACGCCGACAACCAGTACGCCGGCTCGGACATTCCCCTCCTGATCCAGCCGATCCTCGACGGCCGGGCCGAGATGGTCGTCGGCGATCGCGACGTCGACACGATCGACCATTTCTCGCCGTCGAAGAAGTTCCTGCAGGGGTTCGGCAGCTCCGTCGTCCGCCGGCTCTCCGACACCGAAGTCACCGACGCGACCTCCGGCTTCCGGGCCTACAGCCGCGAGGCGGCGCTCCAGCTACTGGTCGTCGACAACTTCACGTACACGCTCGAAAGCCTGATCCAGGCAGGCAAGGCCCGGGTCGCGGTCGATGAGGTAGTGGTCCGCACCAACGCCAAGACCCGCGATTCGCGGCTGTTCGGCTCGACTTCCGCCTACGTGCGCCGGAACGGCCTGGCGATCCTCCGGATCTACGCCCGTTACGAACCACTCAAGGTCTTCTCGGCACTGGCCCTGGTCGCGGGCCTGGCGGCGATCGCCGCCTGGATGCCGTTCATCCTCGACTGGATCCTCAACGGCGACCGCGACGGCCACCTACAGTCGCTGTTGCTGGGCGCCGTGCTCTTCATCGTCTCCATCCAGCTGTTCGCCCTGGGCATCATCGGCGATCTGCTGGCCGGGCAGCGGGTCATGACCCAGCGTGTATTTGAGAGAGTGAGGAGGATCGAACTCGAACTGGGGGTCGAACCTACCCATCAGCTCGACCCTCCTCGCGACCACACCCCGGTCTAGCCTCCCATCACTTTGGAACCGACTCCCGACACCGCCCCGGACGCGGCAGAAACCAGCAGCAACAAGTCCCGTGACTACGGGAAGACTGCCGGCTTCCTGACCATCGGCGTCGGGTTGACCGGGCTGTTCACCTACGTCTACTTCTTCATCGCCGCGCACGATCTGAGCAAGGACGCGTACGGCGAGATCACCGTGCTCTGGTCGGCGGTCTTTATCACGGTCTCTACGCTCTACCGCCCGGTCGACCAGTTGCTCTCGCGGCACATCTCCGAGCACCTCGAGAAAGGCGAGCCGGACACGGCTCCGGTCAAGGTGGCAGCCAAGATCCAGGTGATCCTGGCGGTCGGCTTCACGATCCTCGCCCTGATCTTCCGTGACCCCCTCGAGAACGGCCTGCTCGCCGGCAATGACGCGCTGTACTGGGTGTTCTTCACCTCGGTCCTCTTCTACGCAGCGAGCTACTACGCCCGCGGCTACCTGGCCGGGCATCAGCAGTTCGGCCTGTTCACGGGCCTGATCCTTTCCGAATCGGTATTCCGGACCCTGTTCGCGGTACTGGTCGCGATCGGCCTGTTCAGCGGACAGACGATGGTCGCGATCGGCATCGTGGCGGCCCCGCTGCTCAGCCTCCTGGTCGTACCTTCTGCGATCCGGCGACGTACGAAACGCGAGGTCGAGGCCCGGAAGGACCTGGACGACGCACCCGGGGACTCGGAGTCGATCAAGGAGTTCTCGATGTCGAGCGGTGCCGGTTTCGTGGGCTCGCTGTTCCTGATCATGTTCGCCGAGCAGGTGTTCCTCAACGCCGGCCCGCTCGTGGTCCGCAGCATCGAGGGAGTCGCCGCGGCCGGGTTCATCTTCAACGTCCTGATGATCGCCCGGGCGCCACTGCAGCTCTTCCAGGCGGTCTCGACCAGCATCCTGCCCCACCTGACCTCGCTCCACAGCAGCACCGATCCCGACTCAGACCGGCAGTTCGACCACTCGGTCAGGATGGTGCTGCTCGGCATCCTCGGCTTCACGGCGTTCACCGCCACGGTCGTCGTGGTCGC
>JBPPMI010000253.1:0-8893 GCA_051305975.1 Solirubrobacterales bacterium | reverse complement strand
GTCCCCGGCTTGCCTGTGGGTAGGTCTACCGTCCACTGTTTATACGTGGGGTGGGGGTGTTCCCGCCCGGAGCTCCCGCGATGAGGACGGGAACACCCCCCACCCCGCGCCACCAGCACGCAAACCGAAACCGCGCCCCCGGATCAGCCCAGGACCATGCAGTGGGTCGGGTGCCAGCCCACTTTCACCTTTTGGCCTACTTGCCACTGGTCGTGAGACTGGACCCTGTAGGTGGCCTGTTCCAGGGCGACGAGCCGACCGCCGTTCTCGAGCTTGAGAGTGAGCTGGTTGCCGACCCCGAGGTAGACCATGCTTTCGATCTCGCCCGCTACGGTGAACATGCCGTCTTCAATCCTGTAGCTCGGCTTGTCGATCTCGTCGACCGCGACTTTCTCTGGCCGGACCGCGATCCGGACCTCGTCACCGTCCTTCGCGTCGTCGGAGAGATCGGGAACCGGGAGACAGGTTGCGCCCACCCGGACCTTGCCTTGCCCTTCGACCTTGCCCTGGAGGAGGTTCGAGATGCCGATGAAACCGGCGACGAACTCTTCGCTCGGGTGTTCGTAGACCTCTTCGGGCGGGGCACACTGGACGACGCGGCCGGCACTCATGACCGCGATCCGGTCCGACATCGAGAGCGCTTCTTCCTGGTCGTGCGTGACGTAGACGAAGGTGATGCCGACCTCGCGCTGGATCTCCTTCAGCTCGACCTGCATCTGCCGGCGGAGCTTGAGGTCGAGGGCGCCGAGCGGCTCGTCGAGCAGCAGCACGCTGGGACGGTTGATAAGCGCGCGGGCAAGGGCGACCCTCTGCCGCTGGCCACCCGACATCTCGTTCGGCCTCGCCGTTGCCCTGGAGGTGAGGTCGACCAGCTCGAGGGCTTCGGCGACTCTCGTCTTGATCTCCTCCTTGGGGACCTTTTTCCGTTTCAGCCCGAACGCGATGTTGTCCTGGACGTCGAGGTGCTCGAACAGGGCGTAGCTCTGAAAGACCATGTTGACGTTCCGTTTGTGCGGCGGCACCTTCTCGACCGCCGCCCCGTCGAGCAGGATGCTGCCGGTGGTCGGGATCTCGAATCCGGCGAGCATCCGGAGCAGTGTGGTCTTGCCGCAGCCCGACGGGCCGAGGAGCGAGAAGAACTCGCCCTGATGGATTTCGAGTTCGACGTTGTCGACCGCGGTGAAGTCCCCGAACTTCTTGGTGACCCCGTCGATCTTGATCGCTTCGGTCTGCTGCACTGTCATCGTCTACTCCTCCGCACCGGTAAGTACTTTCACGCCGCTCTCGCGCCGTCCGAAGATCCTCGGGATCAGGACGGCCAGGGCGACAGCCGAAATCGAGATCACCATCATCAGGGTTCCGATCGCGTTGATCGTCGGCGAAACGCCGAACCGGATCATCGACCAGATACGGACCGGCAGCGGCTGGGACTCTTCGCCTGTCGTGAAGAAGGAGAGCACGAAGTCGTCGAAGGACAGCGCGAAGACGAGCAGCCCTGCGGCAACCACGGCCGGCCACAGTGCCGGGAAGAGGACCAGACGCACCGATTCCCAGCGGCTGGCGCCGAGGTCCTGGGCGGCTTCTTCGACCTCGACCCCGATCGACGCCAGCCGGCCGCGCACCACGATCGTCACGTAGGAGATCGAGAACGTGATGTGGGCCAGGACTACGGTCCAGAAGGAGAGCGCGATGCCGAGCTGCGAGAAGATCAGGAGCGCCGAGATGCCGGCAACTATCTCCGGGGTGATCAGCGGCACCAGCATCAGCACGTTGGCCCCGCGGGACGTACCGGACCTCGCCCGGACCAGGCCGATCGCCAGAGCCGTGCCGAGGATCGTGGCGACCACCATCGTGATCAGGGCGATCTCGAGCGAGATGAAAAGCGAGTCACGGAGAGCCGGGTCATTCCAGAATTCCTCGTACCAGCGGAACGAGAGCCCGTCCATCACCTGGAGGGACTTCTGGCTGTTGAACGAGAAGACGACGACTACGAGAATCGGCACGAACAGGAACAGGTAGACCACCCCGGTCATCAGCCGGAGAAACCGGGGTTTGTCGAAGGCGGAAACCTGGTTCACAGGACGTCAGCCTCCCCCCTGGTCGCCCGCCGGAGGTAGAAAACCATCCAGATGGCGAGGAACAGCATCATGACCACGGTCAGCGCCGACCCGAACGGCCAGTTGGAGGCGGCAAAGAACTGGTCCTGGATCAGGTTGCCGACCATGTACGTATCCGGGCCGCCGAGGAGCTGGGCCGAGACGAAGTCACCGACTGCCGGCAGGAAGACGAGGACGCAGCCGGCGAGGATGCCGGGCTGGGTCGCTGGCAGCGTGACGTGGATGAACGTCCTGAACGGTGACCCGTAGAGGTCCTTGCCGGCTTCGATCACCGACGGATCCATGCGTTCGATGGAGCCGTACAGGGGCAGGATCATGAAGATGATGTATCCGTAGGTGAGTCCCCCGATAACGGCAAAGGGCGTGTTGATCATCTGGATCGGGGCGTCGGTGAGGCTGAGGTCGATCAGCCAGTTGTTCACCAGTCCTTCGTCGGCCAGCAGGGCGACCCAGGCGTAGGTGCGGACCAGGTAGTTGACGAAGAACGGGATGACCAGGGCCGCGATCAGGACGTAGCGGTACTTGCCGCCGAACCGCGCAATGAAGTACGCGACCGGGTACCCGATCAGAAGGCAGAGGATGACCGTGATCAGCGCATAGGTAACCGACCGGACGAGCACCGGCACGTAGGTCGAGTCGAAGACGTCCTTGTAGTTCGAAAGCTCGAACCCGTAGACACCGCGGCCGAAGTCATCGACGTGGCCAAAAGAGAGCGCGAGCACCAGGAACAGCGGGATCGCGAAGAGCAGCGCGATCCAGATCGCCCCCGGCGCCACGAACCAGTTCCAGAACCGGGAAGCGTTCAAGCCTTGACCTCGGTCCAGATCCGGGTCCATTCCTTCCGGGCGTCCGGATCCTCCAGACGGAACTCCATGCTCGAATCGGCGATCTCGTCGAGATTGACGTCGATCGACGGGTCGTCCTTGACCAGCTTCGCGAAGGCCTCGCGGCCACCGGCGACCGGCTGCGGGTATCCGTTCCACATCACGTTCCGGTAGGCGTTGCTCGGCTTCAGCAGGTAGTCCATGAACATGAGGGCGGTCCCCGGACTTTTCGCGGTGATCGGGATGCTCATCGCGTCGGTGCCGACCGGCACCCCTTCCTTGCAGGTCTCGTAGGCGAAGATCGAAGGGTCGTCGACCTGGTTGCGGGCGTTGACCACGTCGCCGTTCCAGGCCTGGGTGATCGCCGCCGCGCCGGACACGAGGGTCTGGACGGAGTTGGTGTTGAACCCCCGGAGGCCTTCCTTCTGGTCGAGCAGCGTCGCCTTCGAAGTCTCTAGTTCATCCGACTTGGCGGTGTTCAGGTAGAAGCCGTTGATCAGGTTGGCCTGGCCGATGCCTTCCTGGAAGTCGTCGAGCATGAAGATCTGGCCGTCGGCGTCCGGGTTGCTCATGTCGTTCCAGGACTCGGTCATCGTCAGGTCCCGGTCGGTCCGGTAAGCGATCCCGGTCGTGTAATACGCGTACGGAAGCGAGAACTCGGAGTTCGGGTCGTACCAGGGGCTGTCGTAGAAAGGTGAGAGCGTTGCGGCGTTCGGAAGCTTCGACCGGTCGAACTGGCGGATCAGCTGTTCGTTCTTCAGGCGCTTGACGTACTCCGAGCTGGGGAAGATCAGGTCATAGGCGCCGCCGGCCCGTAGCTTGGTGACCATGGCCTCGAGGTTGTCGAAGTTCACTTCGGTGACCCGGATGTCGTGCTCCTCGGCGAAGTCCTTCTGGATCTGGGGGTCCATGTACTGGGCCCAGTTGTAGATCAGCAGGTCGCCGTCGATCTTCGGCTCGACGATGTCGCCGGCCGCCGATCGGTCGAGCGGGCGCTCCACCGTGCAGCCGCTGATCCCGTAGCCGGCCAAGGCAAGGCCGGCTCCCGCCATCAGCAGCTGGCGCCGGTTCAGTTCGAGCTCAGACATCTCCACCCATTGACCTCTCCGTGGTCGGTGCCGCGAAATCCTGCGACGAAACCTATTCGCTCAGGGCGGTAGGTTCCAGTCCGAGTTCCCGCGCGATACGGGTCGCGGCCAGTTCGCGCACCCGTTCCACGTTCATCACCGGATCGCTGATCAGTGCCCGGACCCCGAGACCGTCGAGGAGCCCCATCGCCACGTCGGCGCTTGCTTCGGCATCCCCGGTTTCGAACTCGCCGCTCTTGACTCCGAACCGGACCACCTCCAGCATCCACTCGCGGTAGTTCTCGTACAAGCGGGCCGCCATCGGCTTGAGCGCGTCGTCGCGGGTCGCCCGCAGCCAGAGCTCGATCCAGAGCGTCCATTCGTTCCGCTGCATACCCGGCAGTGGCAGGCACTCGTCGATCATCACCTTGAGCCGTTCGACGGCGGACGCGTTCGTGTCGACGGGCTGACCAAAACGATCCTCGGCGGCCAGCTCGTAGGAATGCATCAGCGCTTCTTCGAGTAGCTCCTCGCGGGTCGAGAAGTAGTGGTGCACCAGCGCCGTCGACGCTCCGGCCCGCATCGCCACCCGCGCGATGCGCACGTCGTCGATCCCTTCCGCGGCGATGACTTCGCAGGCTGCCTCGAGGATCCTGTCCCTTGCGTTCCCTGCCATGGGCTGACCCTAGTGACCGGCCCGGCGCCGGCTGCTGATTGGAGGGATCGAATTCAAATTGAGCCGGCACCGATTTCAACACCAGCGTCGGCCAGCAGCGCCTGCGCCGCGTTCCGCCCGTTCAGGGCGATCACGCTGCCGGCGGGATGGGTCGAAGCTCCTGACATGTAAAGGCCCGGGACCGGGGTCCGTGCGCTGAAGCGTCCTTCCCACATCTGGTCGGGGGTCACTTCGCCCTGGAAGATGTTGCCGCCGGTCAGCCCGATCCGCGACTCGATGTCGGGCGGGCCGAGGACCTCGTAGTCGGTCACGCATTCACAGAAGTCGGGGGCGAAGCGGCCGATCAGATCGATGAACTGGTCGGCGACGTCGGCCCGCCTGGCATCCCAATCGCTGCCGGAAATCTCGTACGGCGCGTATTGGCCGAAGACGCTCATCAGGTGTTTGCCGTCGGGGGCCACGGTCGGGTCGTATCCGGTCTGGATGTAGATCTCCGCGAATGCAACCGCGGGCTCACCGCCGGCGCATCGCTCGAAGGCGGCCTGAGCCTCGTCCATCGTGCCGCAGGCGTCGATCGTCGCCCGGGCGGGCCAGCTCTCGCCGGGTGCCGCGGTCCACTCGGGCAGGCGCGCGAGGGCGGCGTTGAACTTGACCACGGGGCTGCGGATCGTCCACGCGGTCAACCGGTCCTGGAATCCTGAACCGATCCTGGCGCCGGAGAGCATGCTGTGGAGCCGTTTGGGGTCGGTGTTGCTGACGACGTTCCGGGCGGTGAGCCGGGTGCCGTCCTCGCAGACCACCCCGTCCCCGGGCAGGATCTCGCTCACCTCGATTCCGCAGGCGATCTTCGCGCCCGCGTCCATTGCGGCGTCGGCGATCGCGAAGCTGACCATGCCCATGCCGCCTTCGACGTAACCCCAGACCGGTCCCTGGCCATCGAGGTCACCCTGGTAGTGCATCAGCTTGATCGAGGCAGTCCCCGGCTCGTACGGCCCACCCCAGGTTCCGATCACGCCCTGGCCGTAGAGGGCCGTCCGGAGCTTCTCGTTCCCGATGTAGCGGTCGAGGACGTCCGCGATCGAGTCCTTGAAGCAGAGGTCGATCATCTCCTGGTCGTGATCGAGCATCGCCTCGATCCGGTCGCGGGTGGGTGCGTCGCCGACCCAGGTGTCACGTTCGCCTTTCCGCAGCTTGATGCGGACCTGATCGAAGAGGTGTTCGTAGGCCCAGTATCCCTTCTGGTCGGCAGCGGACACGCCGAGGGCATCGAGGTTCGCCCGGGTCCGGTCATCGTCGAGGAACTGTCCGAACGAGGTGCCGTCCTCGAACGGGACCCAGAGATTGGGGTCGGCCGTGAAGAACCTCAGGCCGCGCTTGCGCAGGGCCAGTTCGTCGATGACCAGGTCGTCGAGCAGTCCGACCACGTAGGCGCAGGGACTCACCACATACCCCTCGTCGCCGAACGGCCGTTCCAGGGTGCAGGCTCCGCCGATCCGGTCGCGCCGCTCGAGCACCAGCACCTTCTGTCCTGCCTGCGCGAGGTAGGCCGCCGCCGTGAGGCCGTTGTGGCCGGCTCCGACGACGATCGTGTCCCAGTCCTTTCCCGAGAGAGCGCTCAGCGGCTCGGGCATCTCCAGTTCACCGAGGACATCGGCAACGGGGTTCACGCGACCGCCTCCTGCGGGGTCGCGCTGGTCTGTCCTTCCAGCGCGGCCATGTACCGGGAGGCGACCATCTGATCGAACTCGTGGACGGTGCCCTCCTGCCCGGAGTACCGCCCGGATGTGTATTTGCGGGCGCCGATCCCCTTCTGGGTGAGTTCGCAGACGTACCAGTCCTGCCTGTTCGTCTCGTCCCAGAAACCGATCGCGTCGCTCGGGTCAAAGCCTTCCCCTTCGACCACCTTCTCTTCGAAGAACCATTCGCAGACCACCTCGGTAAGACCGGGGCCGCGCGGGTAGAGCGTATGCAGCATCACGTAGTCGGGATGCATCGAGATCAGGGCGTTCGGGAAGAGCACGAAGTAGAGGATCGTCCGGTCGTCGGCTTCGGTCAGGCCTTCGATCCTCGGGCGGGTGGAGATACCCCCGTTCTCCGCCATGGTCTCGGCGTCCTCGGCGGTCAGGAACATCGAGCCCCCGCACCACGCGCCCGGACCCTGGATGTCCTCTCCGCTCATGTAGTTGCTGAGTGCGTTCAGTTGCGGATGGATGCCGGGACAGTGCAGGCACTCGTTGTAGTTCTCGGCGATGCCCTTCCAGTTGGCGTTCACCATGTAGTCGATCCGCCCGCCGCTCACCAGGTCACCGTTCCGGTACTTGTCGAGGTGGCCAGTGAGGTCACCGACGTGGTCCTCGGGTTCCGGGGCACTGCCTTCGAGATCGACCAGGATGAGTCCGCCGGAGACGGCCAGGTGGACGGGGATCAGACCGAAGCAGGAGAAGTCGAACTCCTCGACGTCGTCCATGTGGGGAGCGGCAACCAGTTTGCCGTCGAGTCCGTAGGACCAGGCGTGGTACGGACATCGAAGACGCTTGTTGACCTGGCCTTCACTCTCCTCGACGATCCGGGCCCCGCGGTGGCGGCAGACGTTCAGGAACGCCCGGGGGACCGCATCTTCCCCGCCGATCACGACGACGCTGTCGTCACCGATCTCGCGCATCAGGTACTTGCCCTTGTCGTTCACGCTGGAGATGTGGCCGAGGCAGATCCAGCCATCGGCGAACAGGTTCTCGACCTCCCACTCGAACACCTCCTGGCTCGTGAAGGCGGCGGGCGGCAGCATCGAGGCCCGGGTCAGAGGCTGCAGATTCTTCTCGATGTCGCGGCGATCCAGCGGAAGGCTCATGCGGATTCGATCCTGTCGAAGCCCGGAAATCCGGCTGCTGGGCGGCATCGTAGCCAAAGTTGACCTTGTAGTCAATCGCATGTAGGCTCGCCGCCATGACCACTGACCTTTCCGCGGACCCGGGTCACCAGGGCTTCAGCGACCGGGCACTCGACATCCAGAGCCGCGCCCGCACTTTCGTCGAAGGGGTGCTGATTCCCCTCGAAGAGGAGGCGGAGAGACTCGGCGGGATCCTTCCGGAAGAGACTGTCGATTCGGTGAAGAAGGAGGCCATGGCGGCCGGAATGACGGGTGGGCTCCACTCCCCGGAAATGGGCGGCCAGGGCTGGTCCGCGGTGGAATGGTTCCTCGTCGAGGAGCAGCTCGGCCGTTCGACCAACGCGATCAGCTGGCACGTCCCGAACGCCTACAACGTCTGGGACCACGCCTCTCCCGAGCTGGCCGAACGATGGCTGCGGCCGGCACTGCGCGGGGAGATCCGTGACGCCTACGCGGTCACCGAAGAGACCGCCGGTTCCGACCCGTCGGGAATCCGCACCACCGCCGTGCCGTCCGATGACGGTTTCGTCATCAACGGCGAGAAGTGGTTCGTGACTTCCGGTGACGTGGCCTCGGTCCTGATCGTCATGGCCAACGTGATCGAGGACGGCGAAGAGAAGCCGACCCTATTCGTGGTCGACAAGTCCCTGCCGGGCATCGAGACGATCGACGACCCGGCTTTCACCCACAGCTACCCCGACGGCCACCCGACCATCCGTTTCACCGACGTCGAAGTCGGCCGGGACGACCTGATCGGCGGGGTCGGAGGCGGTGACGAACTCCAGAAGGGCTGGTTCGCCGAAGAGCGCCTCGGCATCGCGGCCCGCGGCATCGGATCGATGTGGCGGCTGCTCGACGAAACGGTCGCCTGGTCCATGGAGCGCGAACAGGGCGGCGCTCCGATCATCGACTACCAGGGGGTCTCGTTCCCCCTTTCCGACTCGGCGGCCGATGCGGCGGCTGGCCGGTTGCTCACGCTCGACGTCGCCCGGCTGATCGACGAGGGGGCGGACCCGAAGATCTGCCATCACAAGGCGTCGATGGCCAAGCTCTTCGTCTCCGAGGCGGCCTGCCGCTGCGCCGACCGGTGCGTCCAGATCTTCGGCGGCCGCGGCTACCTGCGGTCGAACGTCGCCGAGCGCTTCAACCGGGAACTGCGTGTAGACCGGATCTGGGAAGGCACCAGCGAGATCCAGCGCCTGATCATCAGCCGTGGCCTCCAGCGCCGCGGCGTCGAGACGATGCTCCACTGAGGAGCCCTTGCCGGCGACTCCTCCCGACCCCGCCCCCCTCCTCTCCGCCCGCTCGATCGCCGTGGTCGG
>JBPPMI010000252.1:0-10283 GCA_051305975.1 Solirubrobacterales bacterium | reverse complement strand
CCACCGTGTATAGCGCCATGACCCGGCCGCGCATCTCCGGCTCGACGACCAGCTGGAGCGTCGAGTTGATGGCCGCGGCGAAGGTCACCGCAGCCGCGCCGAGCAGAGCCAGGATCGGGATCTCGGTCGCCATGCTCGGCATCACTGCCGCGAGCGTGGCCGCCGCACCGAAACAGAGGGCCGAGAAGGCGATTACGCTGAGGCCCGTCTCCCCCCGCGCGCCGATGATCAAGGCCCCGATCACCGAGCCGACGCCCATCGCCGAGACGAGGACCGCATAGGAGGTCGCGCCGCCCTCGAAGGTCAGCTTGGCGAGCAGGGGCAGGACGACGTGGAAGTTCAGGCCCAGGGTGCCGACTATCGCCATCAGCATCAGGGGAACGCCGAGCTCGGGTGTGGCGCGCACGTACCGAACGGCCTCCATCACGCCGCGGTCGGCTTTCTTGGCTCTGGGTGAGACGTTGACCGACTTGGGGTCGATGCCCCAGAGAGCCCAGAACATGACTACGTAGGTGACCGCGTTCAGGCCGAAACAGGGTGCGACGCCGATCGTGGCGATCAGGATTCCGGCGACGGCCGGCCCGATCACCCTGGCCGAGTGGACCATGACGCTGTTGAGGCTTACCGCATTGACGATCCGGTCCGGCCCGACGATTTCCATCACGAATGCCTGCCGCGCCGGGTTGTCGGCGGCGAGGAGCACGCCCCTGACGAAGACCAGTGCCAGCACCATCCAGGGCTGGACCGCACCTGTCGCCGTTACGGCGAAGAGGATCAGCGGCGGCACCATCATGGCCATCTGGGTCACGAGCAGCAGGCTCCGCTTGGAGAAGCGGTCGGCCAGGGCTCCGCCCCAGGCGCCGACCAGCAGGATCGGCAGGAACTGGAGCGCCGTCGTGACGCCGACCAGAAATCCGCTGCCGGTCAGGCTGAGGATCAACCAGACCTCGGCGACCGACTGCATCCAGTTGCCGGAGATCGAAACGACCTGTCCGGTGAAGTAACGGCGGTAGTTGGGGACCTCGAGCGACTCGAATGACCTCTTCAGCGCCGCCGTCAAGTGAATTCCCTCCGGCCGGAGCCCTCCAGCGCGTCCTCGAGGAGGATCGCGGCCCGTTCCAGGGTCGCGACGTCATCGGCGGGCAGGGAGTCCAGCAGCCGGGCCAGGTACGCGCTCTTCCGCGACCGGGCCTCGGCCAGGTAGCCGGTTCCGGCTTCGGTGAGGGTCAGTTGGCAGCTACGGCCGTCATTCGGGTCCGGAATGCGCTCGATCAGGCCGCTTTCGACCAGATGGTTGACCACACGGGTGGTGGTTGGCCGTTTTACGCCTTCGATCTCGGCCAGACGGGTCGGGGTGAGCGGCGCGTGCCGTTCGACGGACGCCAGAGAGGCCAGGGCGGTTGGTGAAAGGTCACTTCCGGCTTCCTGGCGCATCCTCCGGGCGGTTCTGGTGATCGCCAGGCGCAAGGCGACCGCCGAGCCCTCGTTCCGCGCGTGAAGTATCGATTCCTCAGTTGTCTGACGCATCGTCTGGTTATTCGTCTGACTATGTGTATCCGGCTCTATACTTTGCTTTTCTTCTCGCATGTCGGGGTCGACCGAAGCGTCAGCGGCAACTTGGTTCTTGCGTCGTGAGAAGTAGTTACTCATACTAATTAGTTTAGCAAACTACTTCACCCGAGTCCAGAGACCAACCAACTCCTAGTCTGGGTCGGTTTCACCGCGTGGTTGGCGGCAAAACCGGCCCAGACTGGATTTGGTGACTTCGTTGCGGCTACAGGCTCGGTCCTTTGGGTGTCGAAAGGCTTCTGGATGGCCGAAGAAGCCCCTGAAAATCCGCCCCACGAACACGTCATCCGCGAGGAGATCCACTCCGAGATCACGGGTGGCACGGTTCCCGACAACGGGATCTCGGGTCCGCGAGCCATCAGGGCCGAGCAGCTGATGAACACCCCGCTGATGATCGCGGCGGCCCTCACTCTCCCCAGCGTCGCCCTCAGCGAGACCCATATCGGCGGGAACCTCGAAGTCCTGGCCGAGGTCCTCAACTGGGGCACCTACTTGATGTTCGCCATCGAGCTGGTCGTGATGTTGATCCTCGTGCCCGACCGGAAGAAGTATCTGAAGCACCACCCGGTGGAGCTCATCGTCGTCTTCCTCACCCCTCCCATCCTGCCAGCCAGCCTCCAGGCGCTCCGGGCGATCCGCCTGCTCAGGCTGCTCAGGCTGCTCAAGCTCGCCCAGCTCTCCGGCCGCACTTTCTCGGATAGAGGGCTTGGTTATGCGGCTTTGATGACCCTCCTCATCGCGGTCGCCGGTGGGACCCTGTTCCGTTTCTTCGAAAAGAGCAACCAGCACGTCGGCGAGTGGGACAGCATCTACTGGGCGATCACGACGATGACCACCCTGGGGTCGGAGTGGCAGCCGACCACAGTGGGATCGGAGATCACCGCCGTGGTCATACTGCTCGTCGGGGTCTCCTTCATCGCCTTGCTCACCGGTGCCATAGCCCACAAGTTCCTCGGTTTCTCGGACGCCGATAGAGGCTAGGATTGCCGCGCCAGGACTTTCGACCAGGACCGGGGAGAAGAATGAAGCGATTTTATGCGGCGATTGTGGCGGTACTGTTGCTCAGCGGGGCTCTAAGCGCCTCGGTGGCCCAGTCCGTGACCGTCAAGGACGGCGCAAAGGTACTCAAGCCCCGAATCTACGAGCAGTCGAGAGCGATTCCGACAAAAAGCGGTGAAAGAGTGAGGCTGTCGGTATATACGAACGACATCCGCAGCCTCGTCATCGGAGTCCCGACCGGGGTCCCCGGGTCGACCGTCTACCGCAAGGCGAAGCGTTTCGGTACCGGATGCGGGCAGAAACGCTGCACGAAGTGGAAGACCTTCATCCCGCGCACCGGGGAAGAGTGTTATGACCTGAGGCTCTACGGAAAGGCAGGCAACGGAACGCTGGTGGACCATCAGACCGTGTGCGAGCCCTTCCGCAACGGCAACGTCTGACTCCGTCGGGAAACCGCTTCAGCCAGAGTCTTCGCGGCTGACTCCAGGTCTTCATCGGTGTGGGTCGCCATCACGGTGAGTCTCAGGCGAGACGTTCCTTCCGGGACGGTCGGTGGACGGATCGCCTGAGCGAAAACGCCTTCCTCAAGCGCTTTCTCGCAGACTGACATCGCTGTGACGGCTTCGCCGATGACCAGAGGAACGATCGGGATCTCGTTGATTTCGACTTCGACGCCTTGATCTACAAGCGCCCGGCGGAAGGTCAGGGCCCGGGACCTCAGGGTGTCTACCAGTCCGGGCCGATCTCCGGATTCCCGATCCTCCTCGTCGAGGATCCTGATCGACTCGCTTGCGGCGGCCGCCACTGACGGGGGCAGCCCGGTCGAAAAGATCAGGGGCCGGGCCTTGTTCACGAGGTATTGCCCCATCGTTCTGGAGCAGCAGGCGTAGGCTCCGTAACTGCCCAGGGCCTTCGAGAGGGTACCCACCGTCACGTCGATCCTGTCTTCGAGGCCGAGTTCGGAGATAAGTCCCCGGCCGCCGGGACCGATCGTTCCGGTCGCGTGGGCCTCGTCGACTATCACCTTCGCTCGGTACCGCTCGGCCAGTTCGACGATCTCCGCCAGAGGAGCCACGTCCCCGTCCATCGAGAAGACCGAGTCGGTGACGATCGTCTTCGTAAGGTCCCCCACCCCCTCCATGGCCTCCGCCAGGGCAGCGACGTCGCCGTGCGGGTAGATCACCGTCTCCGCCCCGGCGAGTCGGCAGCCGTCCACCAGCGACGCGTGGTTCAGCTCGTCGGAGAAGACGACCCCGCCCTCCGTTGCGACGGCAGCGACGACGCCCATGTTCGCGAGGTAGCCTGAGCCGAACAGCACCGCGGCCCCGGTCCGCTTGAACTCGGCCAGCCGGGCTTCCAGCTCGACGTGGGGCGAGAGATTTCCCGAAACCAGACGCGACGCGCCGGCACCTGCGCCCCATGTTTCAGCCGCTTCTGCGGCGGCACGGCGCACCCGCGCGTCGCTCGCCAGCCCCAGATAGTCGTTCGAGCAGAGCAGCAGGACATCCCGCCCATCAACCCGGATGTGCGGGCCGGTCGCCGTCTCGACCTCCCGCATCTGGCGCAACAGCCCGGCTTCCCGGGCTTGCTCGAGGGCTTCCTCGACGTCGTTCACTTGGGTGAACAGGTCAGGCAGTGGGCTTTCCAGCCCATCGGCATCACCTGGACGACCATCTTCCGGCCGCATTCGGTGCAGAAGCGGGGCGGATCGGTGTTGGCGCGGCGCTCGCGGCAACGGCTGTGGTCACCTTCGTCGACCGGCTTTCCGCACCCGTCACACCTGAGCGCCACCTCGCTCATATCGAGTTCGAGAACTCCTTGATCGGCATCTCGAGCTCGTCGAGCAGGTCGAAGTCCTCCTGTGGCTCGCGGCCGAGCGTCGTCAGGTAGTTGCCCACGATGATCGCGTTCATGCCACCGAGGATGCCCTGCTTGGCGCCGAGGTCACCGAGGGTCAGCTCACGGCCGCCGGCGAAACGCAGGATGGTCCGGGGCAGAGCGAGGCGGAACGCGGCGATGGTGCGCAGTGCGTCTTCCGCGCTGATCACTTCGTAGTCGGCGAAAGGCGTGCCGGGGCGGGGATCGAGAAAGTTCATCGGGACTTCGTCCGGCTCGACTTCGGCCAGCTGCCCGGCGAGTTCGGCCCGCTGTTCGAGGCTCTCGCCCATGCCGATCAGGCAGCCGCAACAGACTTCCATGCCGCGCTCGCGGACCAGATCGAGGGTCTGACGCCGTTCCTCCCAGGTGTGGGTGGTGACCACTTCCGGGAAGTGCGAGCGGGCGGTCTCGAGGTTGTGGTTGTAGCGGTGGACGCCTTTCGCATCGAGGTAGTCGGCCTGTTCCACTGTGAGGATCCCGAGCGAGCACGCGATGTTGATGTCGACGGCTGCTGTGATCGCGTCGATCGCGTCGCTGACCTGGTCCATCAGGCGCTGGTCGGGACCGCGAACCGCGGCGACGATGCAGAATTCGGTCGCGCCCGAAGCGGCAGTTTCCTTGGCGGCTTCGACCAGCGACGGGATGTCGATCTTGGTCGCGCGCACTGGGGTCTCGAACCGGCCGGACTGCGAGCAGAAGTGGCAGTCCTCGGGGCAGCCGCCGGTCTTGATGCTGATGATCCCTTCGACCTCGACCTCCGGGCCGCACCACTTCATGCGGACATCGTGGGCGAGTGCGAGCGCACCCTCGATCTCGGAATCGGGCAGCTGCAGCACTTCCAGCACTTGCGCTTCGTCGAGTCCGCGCCCTTCCTCCAGCACCTGCTGCCGGGCGATCTCGAGAATGTTGCTCACAGAAGTCCTCCTGAGTTGATCCAGCTTGGGGCCTGGGTTTGAAAGTCGAGGGGTTCCAGCCTGGCCGCGCCTTCAGGGATCCGGCCGAGCAGCGGAGCGCCGCAATATGAAGGCAAGTCTCTCACGTTGGCGCGCGTCGCAAGGTCCGGCTCTGCGGGCCAGGAACCGATGACCAGGCCGGGACACTCCACCTCCCTCGCGCGCAGCGCCTCGATCGAGAGGGCCGAGTGGTTGAGGGTGCCCAGTCCGGCCCGGGCGACCAGCACCACCGGGGCATCGAGAGCGACCGCCAGGTCGATCAGGGTCTCCCCCGATTCGTGGAACCGGACCAGCACTCCGCCCGCTCCCTCGACCAGGACCAGGTCCCTGTCTTCCAGCCCCTCGAGTGCTTCGAGTACCTGCGGAACGGACACCCCCGGTTCACCGACCGGCAAGGCTGCGCTGGCGGGGGCCAACGGGTCCGGGTAGCGGGCGATCTCGTGCACGTCGACCACTCCTGAGAGCCGCCGGACCTCGTCGACGTCGCCGGGCTCTCTTTCAACCACCCCGGTCTGGGCTGGCTTGAGGACGGCGACCCTCTTCCCGGCAGCCCGCGCCTCACTGGCCAGTGCCGCAGTGACGATGGTCTTGCCGACGCCGGTGTCGGTGCCGGCGACGATCAGGGTCTTCATCCGGCTTTCGCGACCGCAAGCATCGCGCCGGTGACCTCGGCGAGGTCTTCGTCACCGGTCACGTATGGGGGCATCGTGTAGATCAGGTCGCGGAACGGACGGAGCCAGACGCCGTTGGAGACCGCGGCGCCGGTCGCCGCTTCCATGTCGATCGTGTGGTCGAGCTGGACCACGCCGATCGCCCCGAGGACCCTGACGTCACTGACGCCATCGAGTTCGCGGGCCGGTTCGAGTCCAGACTTCAGGCCCGATTCGATCCGAGAGACGTTCGCCTTCCAGGATCCGCCGAGCAGCAGGCCGGTGGAGGCGAGCGCGATGGAGCAGGCCAGCGGATTGGCCATGAAGGTCGGCCCGTGCATCAGGGCACCGCCTTCGATCGACGAAGCGACGTCGGTGGTGCAGAGTGTGGCTGCCAGAGTGAGATAGCCGCCGCTGAGGGCCTTGCCTACGCACATGATGTCCGGCACCACTCCGGCGTGCTCGCAGGCGAACAGCTCGCCGGTGCGGCCGAAACCGGTCGCGATCTCATCGAACACGAGCAGCAGGTCGTGGCGGTCACAGATCCCCCGGAGCACCTTGAGCAGTGCGGGGTCGTAGAACCACATGCCGCCGGCACCCTGGACGACCGGTTCGACCACGACCGCGGCCAGCTCGTCGGCGTGTGCGGCAGCGAGGGCCTCGATCTCGCTGACGTACTCGTCGTTCAGCTCACGCGGAGGCCGCGGAGCGAAGACGTGTTCCTTCAGGGCTCCGGTGAAGAGCGAATGCATGCCGCCCACGGGGTCGCACAGGGCCATCGCCCCGAAGGTGTCCCCGTGGTAGCCGCCCCTCACGGTGAGCATGCGGGTCCGCCCCGGGCGGGCTTGGAGGCAGATCTTGATCGCCACTTCAACGGAGACCGATCCGGAGTCGGCGAAGAACACGTGCTGGAGCGGGTCAGGGGTCATGTCGATCAGCCGCTCGGCAAGTCGGATCGCCGGCGCGTGGGTGAGGCCACCGAACATGACGTGAGACATCTGGCCGATCTGGCCCCTGGCTGCTTCGTCGAGCACCGGGTTGCGGTACCCGTGGATCGCCGACCACCAGGAAGACATGCCGTCGATCAGTTCACGGCCGTCGTCGAGTTTCAGCCGCACGCCGCTGGCGGATGCAACCGGCAGCACCGGCTGCGTGGCAGGCATGGGCCCATACGGATGCCAGACGTGCCGACGATCGAGGTCAAGATCTACGTTCACAGAGGAAACCTATTGCCGGGTGGCGCCCAGGGACGTCCTGAGCCGCGGCTGGAAAAGAATAAAGGTCGGGAGTGACCGGCGATAGTACCCACGTACTTGAGCTGTCATTCCCGGCCGTCCAGGAAGCCAGGCGAGCTCAGGTTCCTGAGGTTCGCCCGCTAGAGGCCTGAGGGGTGACGCGCGACGAATGCCGAAGGGTCCTGCCAGGAGACCGTGTCGGTGGACCAGCTCGGTCCCGAGCCGCCGGTACCCGAGGTATCCCATCGGAGGCCGGCGATGACGGCATAGGCATGGCCGGAGTTGCCGTATACGGTGATCCAGTTGCCTTCGCCCGGCTCGCCCCAGGTCGTGAGACCGGTCGAGTCGAGCGGGCTCGAGATTAGGCCGCCGCCATTCAGCGCGTAGCTCACCGCGCCGGAGCAGTCGTAACCGGAAGATTCGAAAGATCCGTGGCCTCCACCCCAGACGTAGGGCAGATCCCGGATCGTGTTGGCGGCGGCGATGACGTCCTTGACCGCCTGCGGAGCACTGGACGGTGCGGATGCGGAGCCGTCCGAGTTGAGCACCGCCGTCGCGCCGTTGACCGGCGGCGGCTGCTGGCCGGCCGAGCTGGCCGCCGGATCGACGCTGAGGTCGGGCAGGTTGCCTTCGATGTCGCCGGCCTGGTCCTGGAGGGCTGCGATTCGGGCAGACCGGGCGCCCATGTTGGCCTGGATCTCGGCACGCTGGGAAGCGACGGCGTCACGCGCTTCATCGGCTTCCTGGGCTTCGACGGCGATCTCGTCGCGTGCCTTTTCGAGCTGGACCTGCTGGACTTTCATGCGCCCGACGATCGCCGTGACCTCGTTCCGGAGGTCGGTGACACGGCCGATCACCGCTTCGTCGCGGTCCTGGATCGCCTCGGCGTAGTCGGTGCGGGACACGATCTCTTCCCAGCTGGAGGATCCGAGCACCATGTCGGCGACTTCGGGTGTGCCGGACATATAGAGGGCGACGAGCTGCTCGCGAAGCACGTCGAGGGCACGCTGGAGACGCTTCTTCACCTGCTCGAGATGGGCACGCTCCTTCTTCAGTTCGGCTTCGACGGCATCGAGCTTCGCCTGCTTGGCGGCCAGCTCGGCCTCCAGCTGATCGGCGCGGGCAGTGAGCCCGGACAGTTCTCCGAGGAGGCTGTCGATCGCGCGGTTGTCCTCCTGGACCTGGGCTTTCAGTCCATCGACGGTGCCGGCGATGTCATCGAGCTTTGCCCTGGCGTTGTCGTACCGCTCCTGCGGCGTCACGGCATCGGCCCGTCCGCTCTGGAGGGCGATGAAACTGATCGACAGCGTGGCCAGCAGCGCGAGCATGGCGGCCATCAGGCGACCGCGGCCGCTTCGGGTTGTGGAGAAGTGATTGGGCATCAAGGGGTTGCCTGAAGAAATTCAGGCGAATGAACACCGTAGCGAGAGGGCTCTTCCAGCCTCCCGGGTTTCCCCGTTATGGGAAATACCATGCAGATGGAGGAGAAAAACCGCTCAGACAGACGGTTCTAGAGCCATGGCTTCGGCGACCAGTTCATACGACCGAATCCGGTCAGCGGGATCGAAAACCATGGTGGAGATCATCAGTTCATCCGCTCCGGTCGCCTCGGCGAGCTCGTCAAGATGCTCACGCACAGCCTTCGGAGACCCGAAGATATGTCCTTTGGCGATCGAAGAGATGACCGATTCTTCATCCGGGGTGAAATCATGCGCCGCCGCTTCTTCCGGGGTCGGGAACTTGCCGGGGTTCCCCTGCCTGAGACGAGAGAACGCCAGCCGCGAAGGCCCGGCCAGCCAACGGGCCTGTTCGTCGGTCTCGGCGCAGATCACGCCGGCGGCGACCATCACCTTCGGCTCCTCGAGATATTCGGACGGCGTGAACCGGTTCCGGTACAGCTCGACCGCCGGCAGGGTGTTCTGCGCGCTGAAGTGGTGGGCGAACGAATACGGCATGCCCATCAGGCCGGCCACCTGCGCCGTATAGCCGCTCGAACCGAGCAGCCAGATCTCCGGCTGGTTGCCCTCGCCGGGGGTCGCCGTGATGTTCGAATAGGGATGGCCCTGCGCCCATTCGCCGGAGAAGAAACCGAGCAGTTCGCCCAGCTGCTTCGGCAGGTCTTCGTCCGAGAGCGGGTCCATCGAGCGCCGGAGTGCGGCGGCCGTCATCTGGTCGGTGCCCGGTGCCCGGCCGATGCCGAGGTCGATCCGGCCCGGGTTGAGAGCGTCGAGGGTGCCGAACTGTTCCGCGATGACCAACGGTTGGTGGTTCGGCAGCATGACCCCGCCGGAACCGACCCGTATCGTCTCCGAGTTGGCAGCCAGGTGGGCGATGATCACCGCCGGCGCCGAACTGGCGATGCCGGTCATGTTGTGGTGCTCGGCAACCCAGTGCCGGGTGTACCCGAGCGCCTCGGCCCGTTTCACGAGTCCGGTCGAGTTGGCCAGGGCGTCCGCGGGGGTCGAGCCTTCGACGACGGGAACGAGGTCGAGGACTGACAGATCGGTTGAGGTTCCGGCGCTCATGTGAACAGAATGACAGAGCGGGTCACCCTGCCCGCAATGCAGGGGTGAACCTGACCGTCTTCCCTTACCCGGCCTGGTCGTCCGAAAGGACGGTCTCGGCCTTCTTGCCTTCGGGTGTGTAGTCGATCGCCTTCGGTGGTTTCTCGTTCTTTCCGGGATCGGCCCGCCAGCTCCACCACTGCATGCCCTGGAACCAGGGCTTGTCGGCGAACGCCGAGAACGCTGCGCGATACGCGACCGCCTGGGCTTCCTGGTCCGGCGGGTCGTCCGGCTTGACCTCGAAAGGATGGGCGGCGGCGCCCGTCTGTGACGGGTAGCCGATCTCGGTGAACATGACCGGCTTGCCCCACTTGGTGCTGGTCGCCTCGAGGGCGCCGATCGGAGTCTCCCAGGCGGTCACGAGTTCTTCCTCGGTGGGCTCCTGCCCTTCGCTCGCCAGCGGGTAGTAGGCGTCGACGCCAATCACGTCGAGGT